>JAQTHY010000002.1 GCA_029433345.1 Orbaceae bacterium ESL0727 | reverse complement strand
TCCAACTATCGATATCATTTTTATGACAGATTGCTACCGTTAGTTGTTGATTATCATCTTGATGGTGATAATAATCGAAAGCCACTTCTGTTGCCGGTAAAGAAAATAGTTTATAGATCGCAGCTTCAACAAATAACGTAACTTCATTAGTTGATAATTGCGTAGTAGGTAGACGTAACAATTGTTGCTGAACAGCTGTTGGCAGTATTTCAATTTTGAAAATAGTTCGTTTTATTATGAGCGACTGATTCGTCATAGGATCAGATAATCTATCAAACAATTGAGTCAATGCTATTTCAATAGCCTTGTTATCATGACTTGCGGAAACCGTATTCATAAATAGAGCAATTTCACCTTCTTGATCAATCATATCACCGGTTAAGGTCGGTTTTATGACTTGATAACTTAATTTATCAGTAGTTATGAAAATAATAACTGCTGTTTTTCTTAAAAATCGATTGCCGATTAGCAATTTATTTATGAGGCGTTTTATTAACAGTAAGGTTGAAAGCAATCTTTTTAGATATAATCGTGGTTGAAATACCCATGTATTACATAATCGTTTGTTGCGTCTATTTTTCTCAAATACTGTTTTTTTTAATAACAACATAATATTTTGCAAAGAACAGCCTCTTTCTAATCGCTTTTAATTGCGAACTATAATAACTAACAACACAAAAATCAGAATGGTTAATGTCGCTTTTTGGGAAATGGGTCGCAAAAATGTTTAAATTTACATCGAATGCAGCAGAATTTGCATAAATTAAAAAAAAAAGGTTGACTGAAAAAAGACGTGCCTTATAATGCACAGCCACACGGTAAGGGTGATTAGCTCAGTTGGGAGAGCACCTCCCTTACAAGGAGGGGGTCACTGGTTCGATCCCGGTATCACCCACCAATCTTTACCGTGATGTTTTGTTATTTGCATTGTGATCTGTTTTGCTAATGTTAACTTTGATAGTTATCGAAGTTTATGATCATTAACATGACTGTTCTAATAATAGAACAACAAAACAATTTGGGGTGATTAGCTCAGTTGGGAGAGCACCTCCCTTACAAGGAGGGGGTCACTGGTTCGATCCCGGTATCACCCACCATTTCCAAGCAATTCTTTTAAAGAATGTTGTTAATGGGTCGTTAGCTCAGCCGGTAGAGCAGCGGACTTTTAATCCGTTGGTCGAGCGTTCGAATCGCTCACGACCCACCATTTCATACATGTTCAGATAATATTATTACTATTTCCTACCTTTAACTTAATTCTTTTTTATTGAATTTATCACTTTGACTTAAGTTACTTACCTATTAATCTTATTAATTTAGTTATGACGATAATTAGTTTCTTATAAACAGTGAGTTTTTATGATCAGTGAATTATGATCATTAACTTTTGTGGGCAATTAGCGCTTAACCTTGATTGCTATTATCATAACTGCATGCTGATAACCACATCCTTCTATAGTATTGCGAGTAAGATCTAATTATTGCTAAATATCGCTTTACATCGTCCCCATTTCTATTTAAGCTCTCTACAAATCACCTATTTTTCAACTAATTATAGTTTATGATGTGAGGATAATATGGGATATGAAATTCAGCGAGTCTATTCTTACAATGGCGACAAACCTGCAGTATTAGTTGATAGATTATGGCCGAGAGGAGTAAGTAAAACAAAATTATCGGAGGTCACTTGGCTAAAAGAGATCGCACCATCTACGGCACTTCGCGAATGGTTTCATCAAGATCGAACTAACCGTTTTACAGAATTTTGTCATCGTTATGAGCAAGAATTACAGCAACCTTCCATGCAAAATGCATTAACATCATTACGTCAAACAGAACAGAAACAGGGTAAATTAATTTTACTTACTGCAGCCAAAGCAATTGATCATTGCCATTTACCGACATTATTAAAAGTACTTAAATCAAAGTAAGTCGTTTTAATCACTATTTGGGTAATTATTATTTAAGTAACAATTACCTAAGTAATTATCATCTAAATAACTATCACCTAAATAGTCGATAAAAAAGCAATGGTTAACAGGTTGCGTATTATGATTGAGAAACAGTGTTCTACATTTTCAATGTAGAATAAATAACATTAATTTCCTGCGAATAAATGAATAATGAGCAATGCAGCGATATAATACATGATCACACCAACCATACAATCTAAGATCATCCATACTCTCTTTTGTTTAAACAAAGGAATAAGTAATCTGGAACCATAACCGATACCAAAAAACCAGATTGCTGAAACGCAAACTGCACCGATTAAGAAGGCAATTTTTTGTTCATTATTTAGCGTTCCTGCAATTCCCCCCACAATGACAACTGTATCTAAATAGACATGAGGATTAAGTAAAGTGACCGCTAAAGTAGATAGAATCACGGTCATTAAACGCTTCTTTGAGTTATCGGTGGATGTCATTTTTAAGCTACTTTCTCCACGCCAAGCACTTCTTAATGCCAAAGAACCATAACAAATCAAAAATAATGCACCAAATAATGCCAAAGACTCTGTCAACAGTGGATATTGACCGATAAATGATCCAACGCCAAGCACACCGACTGATAACAAAACAAAATCACATAGAAAACAGATCAGGCAGACCCAAAAGATATGTTCTTTTAGTAATCCTTGTTTTAAAACAAAAAGATTTTGTGCACCGATTGCGATGATTAAACTGGCAGAAATCATTGCACCACTAAGAATTTCTGTAACCATATATTAAGCCTATTTGTTTATATAAGATAGTCAACACGTCACAGTATCAATGCAAGAGTAAATTCACCGCCACTAAGAGTAAAAAGATACCGAATAATTTGACCAATTTATCTAATGGCAATTTTTGTGCAAGTTGAACGCCTACTTTAGCCATTGGAATACTCGATACCATAATCGCAATAACTGCCGGTAAATAGACAAAACCAAGGCTATAATCCGGCAAACCAGTAACGTTCCATCCCGCAATAATGTAGCCTATCGTACCACTCAAGGCTACAGGCAATGTAAAGGCTGCCGAAGTACCAATCGCTTTACGCATATTCACACCGCATTGTTGTAAAAATAAAACAACGAAGATACCCCCACCCACACCGACAAGTGCCGCAAAAATACCAATACCAGTACCAACAAGAACATAAACATAGTACGGTAAGAGTTTTGCCTCTTTTGGCGCGGCTTCTACTGCGGCTGTTTTAAAAATGAATTTTAATCCTGTATAAATTAAAAATAGCGTAAAGAAGATTTTTAACCAGTTGCCAGGAATATAGCTAGCAAGATACGATCCGCCAATTGTTCCAATAATACAACCAACCACCATTTGCTTCAAAATGCCCCATTCGATATTATGATTTTTATTGTGCTGCCATGAGGAAGAGAAGCTAGTACCAATAATTGTCGCCAATGAAGATGCAATCGCGATATGTGTAATCCAATGACCACCAATATTAAAACTATCAAGCGTAAAAATTAATGCAGGCACAATTAAAGCGCCACCCCCGATACCAAACATACCTGCTAATAAACCTGCAAAAATACCGATACCGAGCAATAAAAGAATTTCTAACATAATTTAGCCTTACTGTCAAAATTTAATGGTGATTGTACCGAGCAAAACGTAAATAATCTATACCCATTCTTCTTTATGACGATGTTTATTCCAGCAACAATTATTGGTGATATACCGTTGAAAAAATCATTTTTTAACACTTTTCTCATTCATTATTCAATGTTGTGATGAAACGTATCTTCTTCTTTTACATTAAATTTTCCTATTGCTATCAAATAGATAATAATATAGACTTAATATTACGATATTACTTGCTAACGTTAACTTGTTAGGTATTTACCGGCCTTTGAGAAATGATGTGTTACCATCAATATCACGGTGTACAAAGACAATATCATTTCCCAAGACGTGTCGTCTAAAGCAGATACTCTATCAGTTGCATTATCAATAGCATCGATCCTGTTGATACTTTTGTATCATCAACACAAAGTGACTTATCTAATAAGTAGCTTAATTCTGTAAAGGGGTATTGATATGTTGGATTGGATTCAAAACGAACTTCGCCATTCTCCCGAAATATTACTTTTTCTTTCCGTAGCCTGTGGTTATCTGGTCGGTAAAATTAGATTTGGCAAGTTTCAATTAGGCAGTGTTGCAGGTTCATTACTTGCAGCTGTCGTATTTAGCCTTTTTGGCGTATCACTAGATAGTGGCATTCAAGCAGTACTCTTTGCACTATTTATCTATGCTGTAGGTTTTCAAAGTGGTCCACAATTTTTTAAATCATTAGGTATTAAAACATTACGCGAAATCTTACTCGCCTTATTTGTCGCTATCGCGGGATTGATTACTGTCGTCATCATGGCGAAATGGTTCCATATTGATAAAGGATTAGCTGCAGGTCTAGCTGCTGGAGGATTAACACAATCGGCAATTATCGGAACAGCTAGCGATGCACTTACCCACTTAGGGCTTTCTGCCGAACAGGTAAAAACTTTGCAAGGAAATGTCGCTATTGGTTACGCTGTGACCTACATCTTTGGTTCATTAGGTACCATTATTATCTGTGCCAATATCCTTCCTTATTTTATGAAAAACGGGATTCGTGACGATGCCACAAAGGCTGAAATAGAACAGATGAAAGGCGCTATTGTCCTTCATGATGGTCAAGTTAACAGTTTGTCAGAAATCGTTGGGCGCGTCTATCGCCTGAATATCGATACACCACAAACCGTCGCTGATCTAGAACAACAGCTATCTGGTGTCACCATCGAACGCATCAAACGCCGTAACAGTCTGATCAATATCACCCCCGATACTAAACTAATGCGTAACGATATTATCTTGATTGTTGGTTCTCGTACTGCCGTTATAACAGCTGCACCAAAATTAGGTACTGAACTAGAAAATGAGCCAGGTATGGATGTCATTATGGACACCCGTGAAGTTGTGTTACACAACCAAAAATATGCTCATTGCAAACTGTCTCAGTTACGCCGTATTGGTTCAACTGTTACACTTGCTCACGGCGTCTATATGACTGCCCTTCACCGCGATGGTAAATCAATACCACTCGATGAAGATACCGTATTAGAACCTAAGGATATTCTTTCTTTATATGGTTCAGAACGTGATTTACAAAACGTTATTAATGAAGTGGGTGATGTAATTCCTATTAGTAGCAAAACAGACTGGATCTATCACGGTTTTGGAATTGTCTGTGGATTAATCATTGGACTTGTTGTGATTACCATCGGAAGTATTCCAATTACATTAGGTGCGGGTGGTGGTGCATTATTGTCAGGATTACTGTTCGGCTGGTTCCGCAATCGTCATCAATTAATTGGTAATATGCCAGTTGCTGCGTCTGATCTTTTAAAAGATTTTGGTTTAGCTGGCTTTGTCGCTGCCGTAGGCTTACAAACTGGATTACAAGCGATTACAACTATCGAAAAAAATGGTATCTCACTATTTTTAATCGGTGTAGTCGTGACGATTGTACCGTTAATTTTAGCCATTCCTTTTGGTAAATATATTCTTCGCTATAAAAACACCGCTCTTTTTGCTGGTGCATTAGCGGGTTCGCGTAGTGCTAATCCTGCGTTTGGTGCTGTATTAGATAAGGCGGGAAATTCTGTTCCAACTACACCATTCGCCATTACTTACGCTTTGGCTAATGTTTTTCTCACGTTGCTAGGCCCCTTGGTTGTCGCCTTGGTGTAAATAGTAAAAACAATGTCGTTATGTATTAATGTTAGTTAACCATCTGGAGCAAATACCATGCCAAAGAAAAATAGTGATGTAAATTATAGTAAACTAAGCCCCTTTGAGCTTAAAAATAAACTCATTAGCTTAGCACAATCGGTTACCGATCGTGGTATGCTCAATGCGGGACGTGGTAATCCCAATTTCTTAGCTACTATACCACGTCAAGGATTCTTCCAATTTGGCTTATTTGCACTCGAAGAATCAGAAATGTCTTTTTCCTTTATACCTGAAGGCGTAGGCGGTTATCCGTTACGACATGATCTTATAGAGCGCTTTTCTGATTTCATTCGCCGTAATTATGATAGACCGGGTGTGCCATTTTTAGGTAAAGCATTATCTTATGTCCGTGATCAATTAGGATTAGATAGTAATATATTTATTCAAGAGATGACTAATGCAATTTTAGGTTGTGACTACCCGACACCTGATCGTATGTTAAGCATAAGTGAACAGATTATTAAAACATATCTTGTACAAGAAATGGGTATGCGAGGTATTAGCACCAATAATTTTGATCTCTTTGCTGTTGAAGGTGGTACCGCAGCAATTGCGTATATTTTTAATTCATTAAAAGAAAATAAATTAATTAAGACTGGTGATAAAATTGCGATTGGCGCACCTATTTTTACACCTTATTTAGAAATCCCAGAATTAAATGATTATGAATTAGTCGAAGTAATGGTTGAAGCTGATGCTGATAACGGCTGGCAATATCCAGAAAAAGAGTTGCGTAAACTTGAAGATCCTTCGATTAAAGCATTTTTCTTGGTTAATCCATCCAATCCACCTTCAGTAAAAATTGATGATCGTAGTTTAGATATTCTAAGTGATATTATCAAAAAACATCCTGATCTGATTGTACTTACTGATGATGTTTATGGTACTTTTGCCGATAACTTCCGCTCCCTCTTTTCTATCTGCCCACAAAATACTATTTTAGTTTACTCATTCTCGAAATATTTTGGTGCAACAGGTTGGCGACTAGGGGTGATTGCATTAACCAAAGATAATATTTTGGATAAAAAAATTGCCCATTTATTAGCTAAAGAAAAAGCGGAATTAAATCAACGCTATTCTTCTCTCACATTAGAACCAGAAAAAATCAAATTAATTGATCGTATGGTTGCTGATAGTCGTGCTGTGGGCTTGAATCATACCGCTGGGTTATCGACACCACAACAAGCACAGATGGTCTTCTTTGCTTTATTTGAAATGATGGATCTCCAACATCATTATAAAGCAATGATAAAATCCTTAATTCGACGTCGTCATGCAGCACTCTATAATCATCTAGACATACCACAACCAGATGATGAAAATAGTGTTGATTACTATACCTTGTTAGATCTAGAAAAAATCAGTCAACAATTATACGGTAAAGATTTTGCGCAATGGATTATGAAAACCCAAGATCCACTGGATATTCTTTTCCATATTGCCAGCGAAACCGGTATTGTATTATTGCCAGGTAAAGGATTTGGTGTTCTGCATCCTTCCGCACGTGCCTCTTTAGCAAATCTTTATGAATATCAATACGTTGCTATTGGTAAAGCCATACGCGGATTAGCTGAAAAGTATTATCAAGAATACCAAAAGTCGAAAAAATAGATACTCAGTATCATGCTTATTCAAGCGAGGCCTAAGCCTCGCTTTTTTATAATCTTATTTTATATTTTATTAATATATTGATTTTTATTTATTTTTTATTGATATTGAAAATCCGCTAACGTGCATTTTTTACAGCTTCGCCTAACTGCCAGACGGCCATTGCATAGTGTGTACTGTGGTTATAACGCGTAATAACATAAAAATTAGGTAAGCCATACCAAAATTGATAACGATCACCCATATCCAATCTTAATAAACTGGCTTCTTTGTATCCTTCTAATGAAGATTGTGGCTTTAAGCCAGCTGATGATAATGTATCGATAGAATATTTAGTATTAAAACCGTTATCGAGTGATGGCGCTTGTCCTGTTGCCATTACCGCAACTGTTTTCCTTTTTTGCCAACCTTGTGATTTAAAATAGTTGGCTATACTACCGATAGCATCAACCGGATCCCAGAGATCGGTATGACCATTTTGGTTAAAATCTACCGCATAATTTCTAAATGCTGATGGCATAAATTGCCCATATCCCATTGCGCCAGCAAATGATCCTGTCAATTCAAATGGATCTACTCCTTCATCACGCGACATTAATAGAAAATCTTCTAATTCATTAGCAAAATAGTCAGCCCGTCGTGGATAGGTAAAGGATAATGTCGCTAACGCATCAATAATACGCGTTTTCCCCATTACCCGTCCCCACCCGGTTTCAACACCAATAATACCGACAATAATTTCTGGTGGTACACCATATTCTTGGTAAGCTCGATTTAATTCTGCTTCATATTTATTCCAAAAATCGACACCTTTACTGATATTGCTAGGGGTAATAAATTTATTTTTATAACGTATCCAAGCACCATTAGGTACCGTTGTAGAACCTGCTTTCGGTGCTTGCTTATCCATTAATCGAATGACCCAATCTAACTCATTTGTTTGAGCTAGTACATTGCGTAATTGTTGCCGATCAAAACCATGTTTGTTTACCATACGGCTAATAAATTGTTCGTGATTAGCACTTAATGTTCGGCCTTGAGCTATGTTATGTTCTGGCTCTAAATAAAAGCCGCCTTTGATATTGGTGCGCCCACGGTGAGCATCTTCCAATGAACGTGTAGTAGGATTTGAGGAGTTTAATGAAGGATTGGTTGTCGGGTTGTTTGAATTTCGGTTGTCACTACCACACGCGGTAAGTAATAACATAAGGCTGATACTCATACCGATATTCTTAATTCTACCATAATCAGCCATAGTATGAAGAACGGGCCACATAATTGATCCACCTAATTGTTTATCCATAAAAATGATAAGGAGGTAATGAAATTTAAATTTACAGGGTTCTCCACCCTGTAATTTTTTTATTACTTTATTATTGTATTGTCTTATTGCTTAATTGATGATTACGTCCATTTCGCTTAAAGATGAGCAAAAGAGACAATGCATTATAGGGTGAATTCCTATAAAACTTTTGCTCTTTGCTATTCTGCTCATTGTGGTCAACAGAACAAAATACTCACCTTTAAGGAGCAATCGTAATCAATACTGTTTATTTACTTTCAACAATATTGGCACACGGTTTGCCTTCCATCAATTCGCGAATATTGGTCAAGGTGGTATCAGAAATATTTAATAATGCTTCTTGAGTTAAGAAGGCTTGATGTCCTGTAAATATCACATTATGGCAAGCCGATAAACGACGGAAAACATCATCCAAAACCACATCGTTAGAATTATCTTCAAAAAACAGGTCGCGCTCTCGTTCATACACATCCATGCCAAGTGCCCCTATTTTTTGTGCTTTTAACGCATCAATTGCCGCTTTAGAATCCAATAATTGACCACGGCTAGTATTAATAATCATCACACCGTCCTTCATTTTAGCAAATGAGGCTTCATTTAATAGATGATAATTTTCCGGTGACATTGGGCAATGTAGTGTAATTACGTCTGATTTGGCATAAAGTTCGTCTAATTCAACATATTGAGCACCAAGCTGAACCACTTTATCAGATGGGAAAGGATCATAAGCTAAAACATGCATACCAAAACCATTAAGAATTCTGATCATCGCTTGACCGATTTTACCCGTGCCAATGACACCTGCTGTACGGCCATGCATATTAAAGCCCGTTAAACCATCGAGTGAAAAATTAGCATCACGAGTACGTTGATAAGCTTTATGGGTACGGCGATTTAAGGTCATCATCAAGGCAACAGCATGTTCAGCTACAGCTTCAGGCGAATACGCCGGTACGCGTACAACCGTAATGCCTAATTTTTTGGCAGCAGCAAGATCAACATTATCAAAACCAGCACAACGCAATGCTAATATTTTAATTCCTAATGCATGGAGCTCTTTTAAGGTTTTTTCATCTACTTCGTCGTTAACAAAGACACATACTGCATCAAAGCCTTTAGCTGTGATAGCTGTTTTATGACTTAATTTATGTTCATAATATTCGATTTCAAAACCAAATTTTTTATTGGCGATTTGAAGATGTTCTTTGTCGTAATGTTTACTACTAAAAACGGCGACTTTTATTGCCTTCATGCTGATTTACCTCATGTTTCTGTTAAATTTTGTCGACTATAGTCAACAAGTCAAAAAAGGATAATAGCGTTTAGTACTATCATCTACATTCTTTATGTATTCTTTATTTTATCTATACCTGTTGCCATTAATGCAAAAATAAAATCTTTTTAATTAAACGGTGTTCTATCTTATGTTTTCTCGCTATTATCAATGACGTCCAGTCCACCCAAACACTATTTTTAGTGCATTATAATCTACTCATCTTATTCGCTATTTATAATTTTGTTTATTAGTATGTTATGATAGCACTTCGTCAAATATCTGACCAATCAATAATGCGACATCATGAATCACCATCCTATGAATAACAAACATCCACCAATATTGGCAGAAAAATCTACGGTATTTATAACCAAAATGGTGATCTGTCTATTTACGGGATTTTCATCAGGATTACCACTTTATCTATTATTACAGCTTATTCCAGCTTGGCTTGATAGCGAAGGAGTTTCGATCGCAGCGATAGGAATCTTATCCCTTACTCAATTCCCTTATATCGGCAAATTCTTATGGGCCCCTTTTATGGATGGTTTTTCACCACTTGGCCTTGGGCGTAGGCGAGATTGGATGTTGATTTCGCAAGTTGGATTGCTGTTTTTAATTATCGGTCTAGGATTCTGTTCACCCACCTTCGATTTAGGCGTGATTTCAATCCTCTGTCTCATTATTACACTCTTTTCAGCAACGCAAGATGTTGCATTAGATGCATTTCGTCGCGAACTTCTCACCGATAACGAATTAGGACTTGGTAATAGCATCCATATCAATGCTTATCGCATAGCGGGTTTAGTTCCGGGGTCTTTATCACTTATTTTATCGCATTACCTACCTTGGCAGAGCGTTTTTATCATTACATCACTCTTTATGGCACCCGCTATTGTGATGACTTTATGGGTCAAAGAACCCATTCACCAACCCATCCAAACTTATCATCTCAATGAGATGATCCGACAGCCTTTTAGCGAGTTTATTACTCGTAAAGGTATTAAATCAGCTCTTTGCATTTTGGCCTTTATCTTCCTTTATAAATTGGGTGATAGCATGGCAACTGCATTGGCAACTCCTTTTTATTTACAGATGGGTTATAGTCGTATCGATATCGGTTTGATTGCCAAAAATGCCTCACTATGGCCAAGCGTTATCGGAGCATTGTTAGGGGGGACATTAATGATCAAAATTGGGATTAATCGAGCATTATGGTTATTTGGTTTTGTGCAACTTTTTGCTATTTTGGGGTTCGCCTGGTTATCTATCAAAGGACCTTTTACAACAATAGCTACAGACGAGCAAATTTTATTGGCTTTTGTGATAGGCTTTGAGGCATTAGGCGTTGGATTAGGATCGGCTGCTTTCGTCGCATTTATTGCGAAAACCACTAACCCTCTTTATACTGCAACGCAATTTGCACTTTTTACCAGTATTGCAGCCATTCCGCGCACCTTAATCAATGCCACAACAGGGTTTATGGTAGAATACTTTGGCTGGACAACGTTTTTTGTATTATGTACAGTGCTAGCCATTCCCGGCATGCTACTGCTGTTTAAAGTGGCGCCTTGGAACAACAATCAATAGAGTGAAAATAGACAAACAGGATCATAGGGCAATGCCCTATACACTCCTCTTTTTTGCGTGTAAACAGACCTTTTGCCGATCGTGTTTGCGATACTGACTTTTAGGAGAAAAGATGGATAAATTAAGCCAAGCATTCAATTTTCGTCATGCTTGCAAACAATTTGATGAGAAGAAAAAAATCACTCCCGATGATCTGAATGCAATTTTAGAAGCCGGACGCAGCTCACCCTCTTCATTTGGCATGGAACCATGGCATTTCGTAGTTGTCGATAATCCTGAACTAAAAAAACAATTACGTGCGATCTGTTATGATCAACCGCAAGTTTCCAGTTGTTCTCACTTTATTATCGTTCTTTACCGCAAAGCAAATCAGTTTACTGGACAAAGTAATTATTTACGCAGCGTGGTTACACGTGGGCTAGCGAATAAAGATGATCAAACAGCTATCGATATTGCCTGCCAATCTTTTATCAACTATTGTACGCAAGAAATGGACAGTGATATCGCTATTGATCATTGGTCAGAAATGCAATGTTATATTGCATCTACAAATATGATGACAGCTGCAGCCTATCATGGTATCGATTCTTGTGCTATTGGTGGATTCCAACAAGATAGAATGATCCAAATTCTTGAAAAAAATATTCCCCAATTTAGCGGACAGTCATTTGGGATTGCGCTCTGTTTAGCTTTTGGTTATCGCGTTAATCAACCGAAAGAACATATCCGTTGGCCATTAAAGAAAATTTGTACATTCTTATAGCCGCAAAAATTTTATAGATTTTTACATAACTTATTTATTTTTATAATAAAAAAGATAGATCTATAAATATTATATTTTAGATGATTAACTATTCGACTGATTATCCTTGGTGGAATAGTGGGAAATAAAGAATTAAAATTAGGAGTTAACCATGAAAACAAAATATGTACCCTTGCTCATTTTAGGTTCTGGACCTGCGGGTTATACAGCAGCTATCTATGCCGCTAGAGCTAACCTTTCCCCCGTTTTAATAACTGGTATGCAAGAAGGTGGGCAACTTACAACAACAACAGAAATCGAAAATTGGCCATCCGCAGCTATCGGGTTAACAGGTCCTGAATTAATGGTAAAAATGCGCGAACATGCTGAACGTTTTCATACCGAAATTATTTTAGATCAGATTGATCGTGTTGATTTTAGTCAAAAACCTTTTAGACTTTATGGTAGCGACACCGAATATCAATGTGATGCGTTAATTATTGCAACAGGTGCCTCAGCACAATATTTAGGATTACCATCTGAAGAAGCCTTCAAAAGCAAAGGGGTTTCGGCATGTGCCACTTGCGATGGTTTTTTCTATCGTAATCAAAAGGTTGTGGTTGTCGGTGGCGGTAACACCGCTATTGAAGAGACGTTGTATCTAGCGAATATCGCCAGTGAAGTTCATCTGATTCATCGTCGAGATAGTTTCCGAGCTGAAAAAATTTTGATGGATCGACTCGCTGAAAAAATCAAACAAGGAAAAGTTATTTTACATACGCATTATGTTGTCGATGAAATATTAGGTAATGATATGGGTGTAACAGGGGTTCGAGTGAGAAGTACACAAGATGATAATCTGACCGAAACGATCCCTGTAATGGGTGTTTTTATTGCTATTGGCCATAAACCCAATACCACTATTTTTGAAGGGCAGCTTGCACTTGACAATGGCTACATTAAAGTTAATTCAGGTACACAAGGTAACGCCACACAAACCAGTGTTGCCGGCATTTTTGCTGCAGGTGATGTTGCCGATTATAACTATCGACAAGCAATCACTTCGGCAGGTACCGGTTGTATGGCAGCATTAGATGCTGAACACTATTTGGATAATTTAGTGAAATAAACGTGGTGATTTTATCTTAAACTCAAGAATTTCGCCGACTGTTACCGACGAAATGTAAAAAAGCAGCGTGGTATAGCGCTTTGTTATGCCGCTTTCTTTTTACATCTGTTCAGCGTAATACGTCTATAGTCGTTATCGTAAAATATGCGTATTATAAAATATAAATAGTATAAAATAAGAGTTATCGCTTGAATGTCTCTCGATAAAAAACGCCAAACCTATCTGCTACACTGGCTAAAACAGCAGGCAAAAACACATAAAACCGCATTGCGTTATTCTGTTTTAACTGGTTTTATTTCAGCCATTATTATTATTTTGCAAGCGGCATTATTAGCAATAACACTCCATAAATTAATCATAGAGCAAGTAACATTGCCCGCGACATTACCTTATGTGATAGCTTTTATCGTGATGTTTTTATTACGTGCCCTATTCACCTATTTACGAACAAAAATCAATTTTGCGATCGGATCGCACATCCGGCAAACGATCAGAAAGCAGCTTTTAACGTTACTGGAAAAACTTGGCCCCGCTTATCTTAATCAAAAAACAACTGGCGCATGGAGCACGCTGCTCATTGAACAAGTAGATAATCTCCAAGATTTTTATGCCCATTACTTACCACAAATGCGTTTAGCCACACTAGTCCCAATTTTAATTTTTTTCGCTATTTTACCTGTTAATTGGGCCGCAGCACTGATCCTCCTTGCTACAGCACCGTTGATTCCTCTTTTTATGATTTTAGTGGGTATGGGCGCCGCTGATGTCAACCGCTATAATTTTAAAGCATTGGCACTTTTAAGTGGTCATTTCCTTGATCGACTTAAAGGATTAAAAACAATTCGCTTATTTGATCAAGGTAAACAGCAAACAATAGAAATTACACAAGCTTCAGAAGATTTCCGACGTAGGACCATGCAAGTATTAAAAATGGCTTTTTTATCATCTGCAGTATTAGAATTTTTCACATCGATTTCGATTGCCGTTGTGGCGGCTTATTTTGGTTTTTCTTATTTGGGTGAATTTCATTTTGGAGCCGCTTTTTTAGATACTTACTCGAACACAACAATTACCCTCTTTGCTGGATTCTTTAGCTTAATTCTAGCTCCCGAATTTTTCCAGCCATTACGTGATTTAGGCACTTATTACCATGCTAAAGCCGAAGCAATTGCCGCGGCGGATAATATCGATACTTTTTTAACACAAAATGAACAAGTCATTCATGCAAGATCTACCTATCAGGAGAAAACGTTACAATCATCCGATCATGCTATTGATTCCGCACCAGTGGATCAATCATCATCCTCATTCATATTACACAGTATCGTAGCCGAGAATTTAGTGGTCTTATCTAGCGAACAACAATCACTCGTCGGCCCTTTATCTTTTGGATTACAGGCACCGTTTAATTTAGCCCTTATTGGTACCAGTGGTGCCGGCAAAAGTTCCCTATTTAACGTACTACTTGGTTTTCTGCCTTATCAAGGATCATTAAAAATAAATGATATCGAATTACGTAATCTAAATCCCACTTATTGGCAACAACAGATAAGTTGGATCGGTCAAAATCCATACCTGTTAAACGCATCGATACGTGATAATATTTTATTATCCAAGCCGGACACCAATCCAGAAGAACTAAATTGCGTCATTGCTAAAGCACAACTCAATGAAGTCATCGAAAAACTCCCGCAAGGATTAGATACGCAAGTGGGTGAAAATGCAGTTCGCCTTTCAGTCGGCCAAGCGCAACGTGTTGCTATTGCTAGAGCAATGTTAAAACCTTGCCAACTGTTACTGCTTGACGAACCAACTGCCAGTTTAGATAAACAGACTATCCATCAGTTACATCTACACGATATTGCAACAAATAGCATCACAATAACGCATCAATTAGAAGATAATTTGCAAGGATTTAGTGCTGTATGGCAACTCAACAACAACCAAATAACAGTGTTAAGCACAAATCCCACTTCACAAAATCATCCTCTCCGAAAAGACGACTAAGGACAAGGTATGCTAAAAACATTACTCCCTTATCTTAAACTTTATAAATATTATTTTTGGCAAATTGTCTTAGGCTTATCATTGTCCATAATGACATTAGCGGCAAGTCTGTTTTTGCTGTCACTTTCAGGTTGGTTTTTAGCATCGACAGCTTTTGTTGGTGTAGCGGGATTATATACTTTTAATTACATGTTACCTGCAGCAGGCATACGTGGTGCTGCTATCATGCGGACAGCAGCACGTTATTTTGAACGCTTAGTTGATCATAATACTACTTTTAAAATTCTTTCCCATTTACGTACGTTAGCGTTCCAAAAAATTCTTCCCCTTACCGCCGATCAATTAGAACAATACCAAAAGGCGGATCTGCTTAACCGTTTTATTGCTGATATTGATCATTTAGATCATCTCTATCTAAAACTTTTTTCGCCCATTGTGACCGCATTAATCATCATTGCATTACTATTTATCGGCTTAAGTTGGCTTAATCTGCAAATTGCGCTCACCATAGCATTTGTATTAACCGTAACCATATTAGTTGTGCCGACCATTTTTTATCAAGCAGGGAAACAATTAGGTAGACAAATCGCCCAAGAGCAGCGCGATTATCGGCAACAACTTGTCAACTATCTACAAGGTCAAGCTGAATTAACGTTATTTAACGCCCGCACAAATTATCGACAAAAACTTGATCAACTCGAACAAGCTTGGTTGCGCAACCAACAACGCCAAGCAAACTTAACCGCTATTGCCAGTGCTTTTATTATTGTGATTGTTGGATTGTTAACTGTACTGGTATTAGGAATGATTGCGAGCAGCAACTCAACACCTTTAATTGCATTCTTTTTATTTGTTTCGCTTTCGAGCGCTGAAATTTTAGCACCAATTCCTGGTGCCTTCATTTTTTTAGAACAGGTCCTCACGTCTGCTAAACGCACTACGGATATTTTCAATCAACACGCAACAATTAAGTTTGTAAAAAAAGGCGTAGATATCAATCTTGATTCGATTAATGTCATACTAAAAGACATCACATTCTATTACCCAAATCAACCTTTTGCGGTATTAAAAGATTTTTCATTAACAGTTGCAGCAGGTGAACATATCGGCTTAATGGGGAAAACCGGTTGCGGTAAATCAACTTTGCTCAATTTAATCACGCGTGAACGTGAACCGACACAAGGTGAAATCTTCTTGAATAATATACCAATTAATCAACTTGATGAGCATACCTTACGTAAAACTATGTCGGTTGTTCCGCAGGTCATCACTATTTTTAGTGATACGCTCAAACAAAATCTCCTAATTGGTAATCCCAACGCTACCGATAACCAATTAATTACAATATTAAAACAGGTCGAATTAGACAAATTACTCGCAACTGAACAGGGATTAGACCTGTGGTTAGGCGATAGCGGGCGTCCACTTTCCGGTGGTGAAATGCGTCGCATTGGCATAGCAAGAGCGCTACTTCATGATGCACCGTTAATTTTGATGGATGAACCAACTGAAAGCTTAGATAGCGAAACTGAACAACAAATTATGACACTCATCAAACGCAGTTGTGCCACAAAGACATTACTCGTGGTTACGCATCGGCTCACTGATAAACAGTTATTTGATCGAATTATTATGCTTTAATCATCATCCATATATTTACTTGAATCAGCATAATTATCAAACCGTGAAAATTGCCCTTGGAATTTTAAGCGCACTTTACCAATTGGCCCATTACGCTGTTTGCCCAGAATAATTTCAGCAATCCCTTTAAATTCCGAATTTTCGTTATACACTTCATCACGGTAAATAAACATGACAACGTCGGCATCTTGTTCGATAGAACCTGATTCACGTAAATCTGAATTCACTGGATGTTTATCGGCACGCTGTTCCAAACTACGATTTAATTGTGATAATGCAACTACCGGCACAGAAAGTTCTTTCGCTAATGCTTTAAGTGATCTCGAAATTTCGGCAATTTCTAAGGTACGATTTTCCGAAATAGTTGGTACTCGCATAAGTTGTAAATAATCGACCATGATTAGACTGAGTCCACCGTGTTCGCGCGCAACTCGCCTTGCCCGAGAACGCAACTCCATCGGAGTTAAACCCGATGAATCATCAATGTAAATATTTTTCTTTTCTAAAAGAAGCCCCATCGTACTAGAAATTCTTGCCCAATCATCATCTTGCAATTGCCCAGTTCGAATTCGAGTTTGGTCAACACGTGACAATGAAGCAAGCATACGCATCATAATCTGATCGGCAGGCATTTCTAAACTAAAGATCAAAACGGGTTTTTCTTGCATCATCGCAGCATTCTCACACAAATTCATCGCAAAGGTCGTTTTCCCCATTGATGGACGTGCTGCTACAATGATCAGATCAGAATTTTGCAAACCAGCCGTTTTTTTATCTAAATCAATAAATCCAGTTGATACACCTGTTACGCCATCGTGTGGACGCTGGAAAAGTTCTTCAATTTTTGCCACTGTTGCTTCAAGTACTTCAGTAATATTACGTGGGCCTTCTCCTGATTTGGTTCTACTTTCAGCAATTTGAAAGATTCTTGACTCAGCAAAATCTAAGATTTCTTCACTATTACGCCCTTCTGGAGCATAACAACTATCAGCAATTTCATTAGATGCACTAATCAACTCCCGCAAAATAGATTGCTGGCGGATAATTTGTGAATAGGCCACGACGTTGATAGCACTTGGGGTATTTTTAGACAGCTCAGCTAAATAAGCAAATCCCCCCACGTCAGCTAAAAGTGCTCTATTTTCTAAGCTTTCAGATAACGTAATCAAATCAATCGGTGTGCCTTGACTCACCAAGGTGTGCATTTCGGCAAAAATAAGTTGATGATGACGAGAATAAAAATCACGTTCGTTAAGCATTTCAGCAACGGTATCCCATCGCTGATTATCTAACATCAAACTACCTAATACTGCCTGTTCAGCTTCAATTGAATGCGGAGGTAATTTTAGACTATGCAGCTGCGCTTGCCGCATAGATGACGAATCCATTGCAGTTTTATCGGTAGAACCATTCGATGTATAACTATTTTTAGCATAATTACTATTATTTATATCATCAGTCTTCATTGCATTCCATAATCTAACTATTTTTAATCTTATTATTATTTTAACTGATTTTTAGACTGCATGCACGATATGCGAAAAGCAACGCTAGATATTGACCAATGATCGTAATAATAAATAAGCAGTTATAGCGACAATAATTATCAATAACATGTATTGTGCACTTTATGCTTAAATAAAATGATTAGGCACTGTTACCAACTAGTGAAAGATATAAGATCTGTATCTATATTGGGATAAAAAGATAATTCAGAATCATGTACAAGAGTTTACTATCGTAGGATATGAGACGAGAAAAATAGATTTAACATAAAAAAAACCACTCCGAAGAGTGGTTTTTGATTTGTATGGATAAACAGTTATTCAAATGTAACTTGTAATTTGAAGCCCTGTACACCAGCTTCTGGTTTTGTTGTAAACCAAGAATCTGTTCCACTATTAAGTGCTGGTAATGCAATTGTTGCTGCTGTTTGACCTGTTAAATCAGTTGCTGTAGCAGCATAGCCACCATTTGCAGCGGCATTACCACCTACGACTTGCCATTGAATAGTACTTGGTGTAAAGCGTTGATCGGTAGCTTCAAAGTCACCATCGGTACCTGGAGTTTTATCATCCCAATAAACTAATTCATAAGTTTCAGCTAACTTAGGAGTAAGTGTTGTATTTGTTGGATCTGCATAGTTATCAGTTTTGGTGTATGGGCCACCAGATTTAAAGATACCTTTTTTAGCTGTTACAGATGGAACTGGATGCTTCGGTCCATCAACACCACCATCACCTGTACCACCAGTACCTGGATTAGTTGGGGGTGTTGTAGATGGTGTAGTTGGTGCAGCAGCTGCTAAAGTGTCACCAGAAATCCAAAGACCATCTCTTGGGGCACCATATTGGGTTTTTGCTTGAATCTTATAACCGATTTTGCTTGCACCACCGGCATCATTTTTCAATGTAAATTCAATTTTACCATTCGCTACATAATTATAGCTGTCATCAGATGCTTCTACCCATGCATTATCTTTATAATACATTACTCGGAATGTACCTTCAGAACCTAATGAATCTTTTGCTGGAGTCGCTGCAGGTGTATCACCATCGACGTCGGTTGTGACGAATTCAAAAAGTATTTTATCACCAATATAACCTACTTGACCTGAAACTGTACTACTTACAATCGATGAATGAATAGTCCATGTTGGGCTATTACTAAGAGGATCAGTTCCTTTCGTAGATAGTGCTGGTAAGTTACCAACGATAGTATTTGTTGTAGTAGAAACTAATGGTGCTGCAAATGCGCTACTTGCTGCATAGCCTGCTAGAAATACACCTAGCGCTACTTTTTTGATTGTCAAATTTCTCATGTTTAGACTTCCTTCTTTATTCTCAAATTAACATGCTGTATTTATATAAATACACCACTTTTGTTGGTGTTCCTTTAAGGCTTATTGATTTACATCAACAAGCCAAAACTTTTATTTCTATTGTGGTATCGCTTTAACTTCTAGTTTATAACCTTGGTCACCCGCACAAGCTGCTCTTTGTGTTTTATTGGCTCCTGATAAATTAGGATGTGCTTTATGTTTTGGTACATACTTAGTTGGATAAGTTGAAATATCCGTACTATCTAGTGGATCTGCATCAACTTTCGTTTCGGTACCATCAGGTTCACAAGTTTTACCATTAGCGCTAACTAACCACCATTCATATCTGATATATCTATCATCAATCTTACGGCCATCAACATCTTTAGCAACGGCATAGTATGTATCACCTAATACAAGGTTATCAGTTGACACTGTACCTGCTAATGTTGGATCAGTCGCATTATGGATAGTAGATGCTGTACCATGAGCAACAGCTGAATCGCCGGTTGTTGCCGCTAATTCATGTTTTGTAATATTTCCACCACTTTTAACAACATGGAAGATATCAACATAAAGTGGAATACCACCTGAAATATTAACGATTGTTGAAGTATCGTTATATGGAGGTAATGATAATGTAAATTTAACTCTCTGCAATCTTGCTGATGCTTTTACATCGATAGAATAAACATCACCACCACTCACTGTTGTTTTATTGACAGCGGTTACATATAAGCATTCACTGACTCCGATTGGACAACTATTTAATCCAAATTTAATACGATTACCATTAATATCAGTTGCTAACCATATTGGTGTCGCATCATTATTAAGCTTATTAATAAACTCTTGCGTAACAGTATTAGGGTAAACAATCGAGTCATCTTTAAACGGTACATTATTCTTCATTAATGAACCTTTTAAGGTAAATTCTCGACCAGCGGCAACTTCTACACCCGAAGTTTGTACTACACCATCAACAACAGGATCTAATTTAACTGTACGTGACAGGTAGTCTGGTAATACTTCAAAAGTAACTGAATTTGACGACGCTGTCTTACCACGTCCATCAGTAATCGTTACCGCAAAAGTATATTTGCCTGTACCTATTTGCGAACCGGATCGTGGGTTCTTTTCACCGGAAGCACTCAAATAAGAAGGTGCTATCACGGTCCAATTTTGCGTATCAGTGATAGACGCATTAGTCCAAGATGATGAAGCAGGGCAAACACCACCACTTGAAGGGTTGTGACACAAGAAGTTCAAGGCTGGATCAGCCATTGATAAATCCCCTGTCCAACTAATACGACTAATATTACGCGCATTATGTAAACCAACGCTGACCGGCATAGTATCGCCTTCTTTGATCTGTACTCTTTCAAGACCCAAATCAACACTCATCTTCTTCTCTTTATATTCTAAGACGATGTAGTTATTACGGTCGACAAGATCATAACGGCTACCCTTAAGTGATCGGGCAGTTTGTACCATCTCAGGATCCATCTGATCTTTAAGAGGCGTACCAATACGATAATTCAAGGTCAACTCTGCACGTGTATCTTTTTTACCATCTTGACCAATCTTATGTTCTGCCTTAACAGTAAATAATGGTACCGGCGTATAATCAAGACCTAAGGTAACGGCATGAGGATCTTTCTGTAAATTATCCTTACCAAATAGACCAACTTTATCACCAAAGTATTGTTCATACATCAATGACCCACCTAAATGTGGATATTGAGGTAAATAACCTTGGAAGCGAATATCAAAACCTTTAGCTGCACGTTCTAAATAGTCATCAAAATCACGCGAATTTTTCCAATCCGATAACGGATAGTAATAGTTAGCAGCAAACTTCATATTATCGGTCCAAGCTTCAGCACCGATACCTAAACGGTTATGCGAACGTTGAAAATCGTGGTCAAAAAAGACGTTATAGCCTAACAACCATTTTTTATCAGCAACATCCCAACGTTGACCAATACCAAAGTTACCAATACGACGATTATGTTCGTATTCTTGAAAGGTCATCTGTGAAAAAATCAATGTTGCATCTGAGTCATACCAAGGGCTAAATAATTTAGCGTTAATATTGCTCAAATCACCTTTATCACCTACATCAAATTGTAATTGTGCGGTACCAAAGCGACCTAAAAAATCTTGTGCAGCACTACGTAATGGATCGACTGCTTGTGTCTTCACGCCATTACGAATATAGCTGTCAGCATAAGTTTTACCTTGATCTTTTAATTGGCTCGAAACGCTACTATCAGATGATGTAACTTGTTTCCAACCTTGTCCTGCCATTTGTAAAGCAGATGCAACCTGTGTCGAACCTGAACCATTTGCCGCAGCGTTAGGATCATAATTATTAGTCGAACCTAATTTTGGCAAATTACTATATTTATCATCTAATTTACTGCCAGTTTTAGTAATTGGCGGTAATAATGGGGAATTTTCAGGTAAAACTAAACGATCTCCTACTTCAACAGTATCTTTCTTATCAAACCGACCTGCATTCATCTCACGTAATTCAGCAATAGAAATACTACTTAGCAACGCAATTTGATAAAGGCTACGCTGTTGATTATTAATCATCTCACGAACTTTTGAGCCATCTTTTAATTCGATGACTTTATTGCTATCAACAGACAGCGCGGTTTGATCCGCCGCAGCAAACACAGCCGATGAGCCGAGTGCGGTTATCACAAACAATGCTATTGATGTTAAATTAAGACCTTTCTTCATCTTAATTGTCCCTTATATCTTCTCATTTAATTGCGTAACAATATGGTTATATCTATTTATTTCTTATTGTTATAAATATGACTAATTTGTTAACTTTTTATTATTTGAAACTTACTAATATTATTAAAACATTACATATAATTTACATAAATTTTACTGATAATTTACGAAATAGCAAGTCATTTTTTATTTAGCTAGTTTTATTTTTGTATAAATATAAAATAACTTATTGATTATAATCAGTTTATCTAGTAAGTCATTTTTCTCTTAAAAATAGCCTTTTTTGCTTTTCTTTTATCAACACAACTCATCTTTACAAAACTTTACATTACGTTGTGAGGAAAAACAGTGAGAATTGTATTACAAAAAAGTCATTTTTGAAAATTTTTTTATCTCTTTTTTGATATTTTTTTTGTTAATAAAAAAATATATTTATATTACATACAGTTATATAAACAATTAGCAAGAAAATTAGATCAAAATTTATACGAATTTTAACTATAATGACGTAATGTTTTTTATTTGTCATTTTTCATGACATTAATTATATTTATGTCAGAAAGTTGTTATTCTTTGAAAAATGAACTTTATTCCGTTGAATGTCGTCAATAAAATGGGAAAAAGAGAAGAAGTGTTATAACGATTATCTATGATTTATTAGTGATTTTTGACATCTTGAAGAGGGATCCTCTTCAAGCAGAATATCTTGTGTTAGTGGTAAGATCGCCGAGTGAGAGGATAGTCGAAATGACTGTTAATCACAAAATGACAACAGCTATTGCCCTTCGTTGTAAAGTTCCAGATTTTCTGACTCTTTACCTAACAACGTTTTTTGACTTTCATTCCGCTTGCGTTCTAAAGATAGCAGATAACTGTCATCAACATCATCTGTAACATAGTGGCCATCAAATACCGAACAATCAAAATGTTGTAGTACGGGGTTTTGCTCACGTACTGAATCGATCAAATCCTGTAAATCTTGGAAAATAAGTTTATCAGCACCAATCTGTTGTGCAATTTCATCCACAGTGTGATGATAAGCTATTAATTCGCTGGCAACTGGCATATCGATACCATAAACATTAGGATGACGGACTTCAGGCGCAGCAGACGCTAAATAGACCTTCTTTGCCCCTACAGATCGGACCATCTCCAAAATTTCTTGGGATGTGGTTCCCCTTACAATCGAATCATCAACCAATAAAACATTCTTACCCGCAAATTCAATCCGATTGGCATTTAATTTTCGACGTACAGAACGTTTACGCGCACTTTGTCCGGGCATAATAAAGGTACGACCAATATAGCGATTTTTTACAAATCCTTGGCGATACGGTTTATTCAAAATGCGGGCGATTTCTAACGCAGCATCGCAAGATGTTTCCGGAATCGGAATGACAACATCGATATCAATATCATGCCATTCACGGGCAATTTTTTTCCCAAGTTTTTGCCCCATTAAAATGCGAGCTTGATAGACAGATACACCATTCATAAATGAATCTGGACGCGCAAAATAGACATATTCAAAAATACAAGGATAATTTTTTGGATTATCCGCACATTGACTCGAATAAAACTCACCCGATTGCGTAATATAAACAGCTTCGCCAGGTGCAATATCACGTATCAATTCAAAATCTAAAATATCAAGTGCGACACTTTCTGAAGCGACCATATATTCAGTTTTAGCTTCACCGGTTATTGGATCATTTACCACACGTTTACCAATAACCAATGGACGAATACCAAATGGATCACGGAAAGCGACCAATCCATGGCCAATAATCATGGCTACGCATGCATAAGCGCCATGAATCATTTTATGTACGTTGTGTACTGCTGCAAAGATATTTTCCGCGGTTAATGGATAGGTAGGAAATTTATCCAGTTCACTGGCAAAAATATTTAGTAATACTTCTGAATCGGAACGCGTGTTCACATGGCGACGTGCATGTTTAAAAATTTCATTACGCAAATATTCGGTATTCGTTAAATTACCATTATGCGCAAGTGCGATACCATAAGGTGAATTGACATAAAAAGGTTGTGCTTCAGATGGACTAGAACTGCCTGCCGTTGGGTAGCGAACATGACCGATACCTAAATTACCTTGCAAGCGTTGCATATGGTGATCTTGAAAAACATCTTTCACTAATCCATTCGCTTTTCGCAAACGAAAGTAATTTTGTTTATCAATCGTGACAATACCTGCTGCATCTTGGCCACGATGCTGTAAAACAGTTAATGCATCATAGATTGATTGATTAACCGCATCACACCCAACAATTCCAACTACACCACACATAACTTACTCCAAATTTGATCACACCACTAATACATGGTCCAAAAAGAATTAATGCACCGATTAGTGCATTAAAAATGAAGAGGTACTTTGTAAATAATCAAAAAACCAGCTAATCAAGAAATGGAAATGGGGAATCAGTTTTGAATCTGCCCACGATTGACTTTTGGATAAAGGAGTAAAAGTATCCACAAAGAAAAGTACTGCAGCGACGACTAAAATACCCCTTAAAATTCCGAAACAGACCCCTAATACCCTATCAGTACCCGATAATCCTGTTTTTTGCACGAGCTCGCCAATAACATAGTTCACAATCGAACCGACTAACAACGTTGCAATAAATAAAATCGCCATTGCGGCAGCATTGCGTACAAGTTCGCTATCAAAATAGGTTAAATAAGTGGTAATACGATAATAAAAGTGACTGGCGACAAAAAAGGCCAAGATCCAACTGATGAGAGACAAGGCTTCTTTGACAAATCCCCGTACGATACTCGCTAACGCTGAAAAAGCAATTACGCCAATAATAGTAAAATCAACCCAATTCATTATCAATGCCCGTCATTAGTTAATTATCTTTATTTAGCTATACATGTTAATTAGCCACAATAATGCCTTTTAATTTAGTTAAATTATTTAAATCAATAATTACCTGTTCTGCCTGTTCTTTTTTCGCATAAGGACCAATGACCAACTTAACAAGCTGATCAGGTGCAGGATTTTTGGGCATTAATTTAACATCGTAACTATTTAAGCGCAATAAGGCGACCAGCTCTTCTATTTTTTGTCGATTCTTTAACGCAACCAGCTGAATAAGATAGGTTTTACCATCAGCTACTGGCAAGGTATTGTTATTACTGGTCGACGCAGCTGCAACTTCAGGATCTACAGTGGTGTTGGTAAGTGTCTCGCCCTCATCCGTATTAGGAATATAAGGAATATCTGAATCAGGGGGACTACTGCTAGCGATATTATTACTATTACTGTTGTGATTATGATTTTCATTATCAGCTATGCCATGCTGATTTTGTGCATTCATCACAGACGGCGTTAAAATAGGTGTTGTGGGTGTGCGTAGTTTTGATTTATCTGTCACAACCCAAGGCGAAACAGCCGCAATAATAAATAGTAACGTCGCTAAACCAACCAGCTGGTTGCGAGTTTTATTATTGCGTACTGGTTGATTGGTGACTTTTGTGACTTTTGATACATTTGGCATATTAGGTATAGTTTATTTTATCTTTCTTAAGATGATAATTTTAGTTTCCCAGCACGGCAGATACCGTATGGAATGAACCACACACGACAATAATATCATCGGGTTGAGCATCTAATTTTGCTTTAGCTAAAGCAGCTGGCACATCAGTAAACTGTTGGACTTGTGTTACACCTTGATCAAGTAATATATCAACTAAAACTTGCGCATCACAACCACGTTCACCATATAATGACGCACAATACCACATATCGCTATGTAATATAGAAAGTGTCGATTTAATATCTTTATCTTTCAGCATCCCGATCACAATCCGAACCAGCCCTATTCGACTTGTCTTTAATTTTTGCTCTTTTTTTAATCGTGCTAGCTGATTGCTTAAGTAGGTCGCCGCATGTGGATTATGAGCAACATCTAGAATCACTAACGGGTTTTCGCCTATCTGTTGTAAACGACCCGGCAAACTTGCTTGCTGCAAGCCTGCGACAATTGCCATTTGTGAAATAGTCAATGATGAGTAAGTTAGCGCAGCTAATGCCGTCGCGGCATTGCCAATGGGTAAATGTGGCATAGGTAAATGATAGTATGTTTTATTGGCCGCTGTGAAATCCCACTGTTGTGCAGTTTCATTTGGTGTAGCAATAGCACCGGCACAAACATGGTATGACCAATCACGATTTACCGCATAAAGTGGACAATTAACTGCTTTAGCTGTCGCTAAAATGGTATCGGGTATATCAGGTTCCCCTACCACCGCAATACAATTCGGTTTGAAAATACCCGCTTTTTCGCGACCAATACTTTCTCGTGTATTACCTAAATATTCGATATGATCAATACCGATGGTTGTGATGACCGCAATATTTTCATCTACAATATTTGTCGCATCTAAACGCCCACCAAGCCCGACTTCTAAAATCACAACATCTAAATTGGCTTGCTTAAATTGATAAAGGGCCGATAAGGTGCCATATTCAAAATAGGTTAGCGAAATATCACCACGTTGTTGTTCAATTGCGTCAAATGATTTGACTGTTGCCAGTTCGGTAGATTCACAATTATTAATACGCACCCGTTCTGTAAAACGCAATAAATGCGGCGAACTGTATACACCAACGCGATATCCCGCCGCTAAAAGGATCATCTCAATCGTACGGCAAGTTGTACCTTTACCATTCGTACCAGCAACAGTAAAAACATAAGGTGCTGGTTGTAAAAGATCCATCCGCTCTGCCACTTTTTTGACTCGCGCTAGCCCTAATTCAATCGTAGTGGGATGAATTCGCTCTAAATAACAAAGCCATCTGTTTAGATCTGACATGGCATTGGGAATATTGTGTGGTTGTACACGTGTTTTTTGCATACTTGGCGTTCACATACTTAGTTGCTATAGGGTTAATTAAGCCGTTTCATCGATCACAATTTCATTAAAAGGATCGGGTAATTTCATTAATTTTGCCAATAAACTGGCGATTTTCGGACGAAGATCTTTACGATGAACAATCATATCTAACGCCCCTTTTTCTAATAAAAATTCACTGCGTTGGAAGCCTTCTGGTAATGTTTCGCGTACTGTCTGTTCAATCACGCGCGGTCCGGCAAAACCAATTAATGCTTTGGGTTCAGCAATATTAATATCCCCTAACATGGCTAGACTAGCGGATACGCCGCCCATGGTTGGATCCGTCATCACCGAAATATAAGGTAAACCTTCATCTTGCATTTTAGCTAAAATCGCACTGGTTTTAGCCATCTGCATTAATGAAAAAAGTGCCTCTTGCATACGGGCACCGCCACTAGTTGAAAAACAGATTAGCGGACATTTATCTGCAATTGCTTGTTCTGCAGCACGGACAAATAATGCCCCCACCACTGACGACATCGAACCACCAATAAACGCAAATTCAAATGCAGCAGTAACAACAGGGATTCCCATTAAGGTGCCTTTCATCACCACCATCGCATCTTTTTCATGCGTCTCTTTTTGTGCAGAAAGCAGGCGATCTTTATATTTTTTAGTATCTTTGAATTTAAGGATATCTTTAGGTGCTAAATCCGCACCGATTTCACTGTCAGATCCTTCATCTAAAAAACGATATAAACGTACTCGTGCAGGAATATGCATGTGGTGATCACATTTTGGGCAGACTTGTAAATTGCGTTCAAGTTCGACTTGATAAATCACTTGACCACAACTATTACATTTAGTCCAAACGCCACCCGGAATATTCGCCTTTTTATGATCTGACGAGATATTATTTTTATTCAAAATTTTTTCAATCCAGCTCATTATTTATCTCTCACTGTCATGCTGTTGACTACTAATGTGTGCACGCTCATTAACTTTGCCTAGTAATGAGCATAGATGGGGTTATTGTATAATATTTTACACTAATTCTTAATAACTATTTACGAATATAGCCACCAGCTTCAGCAAAGTCATGCTTTCACTTCTCTAATCACCCTAACAATAATCCAAATAAAACAATCACTTTTAAAGATTTTGCACAGCAGTAAAGTTATGTTTTTAACTAATATTTAAGAATAACAAAAAATAATAGATAGTCATATTAGATACCCAATTTTATCCATTATTTTAATTTTTATTTTGTCGCAAATTTTAAAAATTTGACATAAACGTATACTAGTTCTGAAACATCCAATAAACGTTTTTATATTTTTATTTTTGATAGCAGAAAAGATAGACGAAAATAATGAGGAAAATAAAGAAGAAGAGACTGGAGAAGATAGCCGGGAAAAATAACCCAGTTAGGCCAATAAAACTACACCAACTGACTATTCAGTTGGTGATAATTTTTTCGCAAAAACGCTTTATCAAGCAAAACCTTTCAAGCCTACAACATGCACATATTCTTGGTTATTGATAACTTTACGTACTAATTTATAGGTCGTTCCTTTTTCAGGACTAATATTTTCTGGCGCGGCAATAATCAGTTGCATTTCGAGTTTTTCGCACAGCTCAAATAGTGTTGCTATCGATTTCGCATCCAAACGCGCAGCTTCATCTAAAAAGAGCAAACGACATGGCGAAATCTCTTTATTACGTAACCGTTTTGACTCTTCTTCCCAACTCTGGATTACCATTAATAAAATAGACATCCCAGTACCAATTGCTTCCCCAGTTGACAGTGCACCACTTTCGGCACGCAACCAACCATCGGCACCTCGATTGACTTCAACGCCCATTTCGAGATAATTACGATAATCAAGCAACTCTTCACCCACATTTTGTGCTGTGCGTTGTCCCATATCGATATGCGGATTGAGTCTTTGATAAAGCTTAGCTAACGCTTCTGAGAAAGTCATCTGATTATTTGCAAACAGATCTTGATGCTCATTTTGGTCATCCGCCAATGCAGTCAATAACGACGCGTGCGCTTCGCGGACATTAACATTTAAACGCACACCATTAACTTGACCAAATGCTACCGCTTGTAAACCTTGATTTAACATACGGATACGGTTTTGTTCACGTTGAATCGTTTTACGAATAATGTTCGCAACACTTTTGGCGCTGATCGCCAGTTGCTGTTCTCGTGCAGTTAACTCTTCGGTCAGCCGCGATAATTCGATTTCCATCTGTTCAATCGCTTCAATTGGATCATCCGTTTTAACAATATCTTGGCGAATTCGTTCACGCAGATGTTGATAAACAGCAATGTAAAATTGAATTTTCCGTTCTGGTCGTTTTGGATCTTCCGACAACCGTAATACATCACGTAAATGTTCATTATCAGCAACCGCCAATCTTAATGAACCGAGTGCTTTATCTGACATTGATCGCAATTCATCCGCACTCAAATAGGCAAGTTCGCGACGATGCACACGGCGTTCAACACTATTATCTTTGACTAAGCGCATAACCAAGCACCAGCCCGCTTTTGCTTGCACAACTTGCTTGCGAACCTGTTTATAATCGCGCAATGTTTGTGTGAGTCGTTTTTGCAACTGGGCAACTTCGTTTTCGCACATCATAATCTGTTTATCTAATGATGAACATTGTTGACGATTATCATTCAGTTTTTGATGCATCTCATCGCGACGTATGCGTGCACGTTCTTCGGTAGCCGCATCCGCTTTCACACCAATCTGTTCTATTTCTTTATGCAATTCAGTAAGCATGTCATGTTTAGTATCATACGCACTTTTCAATGACGCGAGCGTTTGATTATATTGATTATATTTATCCTGATATTGCTGCATTTGCGCCCGCGCCTGCGCACGTTCTGCTTCAACAAGCGTTAATCTCGTCCGCAATTGTTCATTGAGATCACCATTTTTAGATGAACCATCTTCGGACCACATATTGGCCGAATCAGCATAACTAAAATGTGCACGTCGCTGTATCACTTCCGTTAATGCAAATAACTGACTGCGAATAGTTTGTTGTGATTTTTTTATCTCATCATAATGTTCACGTGTGACATCGATTTGTTCCGGATCACTTTGTAATACCGACAAAATCGGTTCGAGTTCACTGATCACATGGCGATTACGATTCACATATTGTGCAGATTCTTGTGCGACAGTAGTCTGTTCGCGCAAATCATCAACCCGATTAGCCAGATCGTCATCAGCCAAGAGATGCAACTGAGCAATCAGCTTATTGACCATGTTTAATTGATCTTTACAATTGGCAACCTGCTGCTGATTTTGTGTATCAATGCCTTCTTGGGAACTTAACAGCCGCTCAATTTCGCTACGTCTTACAGCTAATTGTTGTGCTTGCGTTTCAGGATCGGCATCAAAGGCAATTGATAAAAACTGCCCAATAAACTGGCTAAGATTCTGTTCTAATCGTTGTAATTTTTGTAGATCAAACGAGAGTGTCGCATAGCGTTCGTGTAGAATATCCCGTTCTGCAGATAGTTTTTCTAAATGTTGTTCGCGTGCGGCGCGCCCAAATAAAGGTACTGCAGGGAAATGTGAAAATCGCCACTGCCGATCACCCGTTTTGACGAGAACAGCTTTATTAAGCTCTTCACAATCAAACACACTGTCATCGAATGATGAGGGATCACCTTCAATAAAATAGATATCTTCAGGATAATCCTCGTCACTATTGGTTAGCGTTTCTAATTGCGCTTTGACCTGTGCTAAATCGGGAACCACAATAGCTTGCCGTGCTGGACCATAAAGTGCCGAAAAGTAAGGCGCATCATCAATGGTCACATCTTCATAAATTTCAGAAAGTAATACACCATTAAAACGCTCAGCTAATGACGATAATCGACCATCATCAACACCACTAGGTTGGTTTAGTTGTTCGATCTGTTGATCAAGCTGACTACGTCTCACACTAATTTTATCGCGCTCAGTGGTTAATCCCCTCTCCTGCTCAAGTAACTTCTGCATATAGCGCGTCACCATTTGGCTATCGTTGAAGTTTTCGCCTGATTGATCCTGTAATGTTGTTAACGCATCTTGCGCTTTAAGCCATTGCGGTGCTTTTTGACGACATTCGGCTATTTTCGCCTGAATTTGTTCCAGTTCTTGACGCGATACAATCCGTTTTTCACTTGATTCTGCGGCACTTTGTGCACTTTCATCTAACTTGAGTTCTAATTCTTGTTGTAAATCGTCTAACTCATCATAATCGATATGGCGACCAATGCGTTTACAAAATTGATTAAGTAATGATTGCGCATCTTTTTGTTCTAACAAGCGTTGTTCGAGTTCATCAAGTTGCAGTTGTAACTGTGCCGCTTTTTCAGCTTGATAACAGTGTGACGGCCATTCGCGCAGTGCGTCTTTAGCTGATTGCCACGCTTCACTGCGCGCAACATCGCCCACTAATTTAACCACTAATTGATAAGCCCGATCGAACTGATGAGCAGCAGCATCCGCAACACTTAATGTCTGTTCTAACGCTAACACTTGTTCGGTAATAGTCTGTTGCCGTTTAGTAAAATCGGCCACATACTCTTCTATATTTGCAACACTTAGATCAGGTAGTTGACAAAGCGTTTGGGCATTTTTTAATGCTTGTAAAGCTTGCTGATATTGGATAGCGCGAGTTTGCTGTACATCAAGCGCTTGCTGATAATTGGCAAGCTGCGTTTTGATCTCGTCGACTTCTTGTTCTGTTTCTTGCGCTTTTTCACGACAAGCTTGATACTGTTCTTGGGCTTCGAGTACCACTTCATTCTGTTCTTCAAGCTTAATGCTCAATTCATCGAGATCAGCTTGATAACGACCGATTTTTTCTTGTTCGCGCAATGCGGTCTGCACTAAATTAAGATGATCACTCGCTGCTTGCAGATCGGTTTCTAAACCACTTTGAGACTCTTGATATTCTTGCAACGCTTTAGACATATCGACTTGGCGATACTGGTTGCCCAATAGTTGTTCTTGCGTTTTAAACAGATCACGCCGTAATCCTAGCACCGCTTCAATGTTTACACGTCTTTCATTCGCATGACGCATATAATCAGCAGCAACATAGTCAGTCGATTGCGTGATGAGATGTTTAAAGAGATCCCGATCAGACTGGGTTACCCGAATCGCTTCTAATGTCATCCGATTTTCACGCAGTGCGGATTCCATATCTTGGAACGCTTTTCGCACACCGCTATTTTCGGGTAACAAATAGTCCCGCAAAGAGCGCGTAATGGCACTGGAAATACCACCATAAAGTGAGGCTTCTAGCAGGCGATAATATTTACTGCGATCAGATGCCGATCGCAACCGTTTCGGTAAAATACCGAAATCAAACATTACAGCGTGATAATCGGTAATCGAATTAAATTGTTTAAAGACAATACCATCTATCGTATCTAGTTTATCTTTCAGCTCAGTAAGTGATAAAATACGGACTTGTTTTTCATTGATTCTTTCAGTGACAATTTCAGTTGGCGTAATATTGACCGATAATCCTTGAATAAAAAAAGGTTTGATATCTACTTTTTTATCTCGCCCGGCCACTTGCTGTAAACGAACACCACAGATGATGCGTTGGTTACGCGAATTAACCACATCCAGTAGCGAATAACAGACACCCGGTTTTAATTTGCCATGTAAGCCTTTATCACGTGATCCCGACGTCGCACCCGCTTCAGTTGTATTTCGGAAATGCAATAAGGTCAAATCAGGAATTAAGGCTGTGACAAAAGCGGCCATGGTTGTTGATTTACCAGCACCATTACCACCCGATAACGTTGTGACCAGATGATCGAGATCAAATGTACGGGCAAAAAAACCGTTCCAATTAATTAAGGTTAATGAGTGAAATTTACCATGATCGATCAATTTACCATGATCAATCATAGTCGGAGCATGAACAGTTGCGGTATGGTTATCCAACATAGTCATTGCCTGTTTAGCTGCACCATCTTCATCATCTTGTCCATTTTCAAATTCGCCATACGGTTCACTCGTCTGTTTAGGACTCACTTCTTGATCCAATTTATCATTGCGTTGTGCAGGTTGCTCAACACGCTTAATATCCATCTCGTCTGGCACAATTACATTATCTTCGGGCATCGTTTGTTCTACCATCTTATTCTGTCTCCTCATTCGCATCATCATCTTGTGGTGCATCATCCAAACTGAGTGAGGATTCGATCTTAATCGCTTCACCATCACGAATCAGGCGTAATTGTGCTTCTTTTGCATCATCGCTACTACGCACATCTGCGCCAAAGCGGAAAATTGCTTCATTAATGCGGAAACGGTTATTGTCATAACGACTACTATCAGATCGGCCGTCATTACCCACGATAAAAAAGAGCATGCCTAATCGGCGCAAACGGTTAACCGCTGTTTTGACTTTATCAAACAGTTTTTGACGATCTAAATCTGATCCTGTTGAGCGTTGATTCACTAATTTGAGTAATTTCGTTTCGTCCGCTAGCGAGAGTAATTCGTCAAATAATTCTTGTAAGGTAAAAATGCCTTCATGGGCCAACCGTTCTGGACTCAAATAAAGGTAGCACAGCACTTTACCAACTAGCATATCCAATTCAGATAATACTGATCGTGGAATTAGCGTTGTAGAGCGCGGACGGAGATAAAAGAAGCCTTCAGGCGCACGAATTAATTCGACATTATAACGTTGATAAAACTGTTCCAGTTCGCGCTGAAAATCCATCAAAAAAGCGTGGTTATCTAATTCGTCAATACCAATATGGCGACCTGAACGGAGCTGACTATCAAGCTCAGGGAAAATCGGCGATGCAATGGCTTGCGCCAATTTAATCGGCATATATTTATCTAATGAAGCTTTAGAACTTGCCGCAATGCGATCCATCACATCCGAAAGTGGCTCCGCTTCTTGACTGTCTGTACTAGTGGTATTGGATCGATCGGTATTAAACCGATCTGTATCAAAAACATCTTTATCCAGATCTTTAGTATATATTGATGACATGTGCTTGTACCTTAGCTCCATAATCGTTAATCGGTTTCCATTTAGCCGGGAGGCCTAGTAAGTCATCGTTGGCAATGCCTAAACGAATAGCTTGATCGATAAATAGCCTTGCAATATCAAAATGTTGCTCACGTGGGAACTGTTTTAAATAGTTGTACATCGCCTCGCTCATATTCAACGGTCTATTATTTTGCTTAAAAATAGCAAGATTTTGTTCAATATGGGCAATGATATGTTTTTGAATCTCTTCGACCATTTCGAATTCGAGTGCAGATGGCAATTCGCCGGTCACTTCCGCTTCCTGTAAGGCTAACTCTTCATCACGCATATCCAATAAGCGGTCAGCGGTAACAAATGTGAGTGACCAAGGTAACTCAAAATAGGTTTGTATCGATTTACGCAACCGTTGCGAAAAGATACGGTTTTTATCGAGATCAATAGCTGTACGAATAAATTTATGGACATGACGATCATAGCCAATCCACAGATCAATAGCTTGTTGCCCCCAGCCAATAATGCGATCGAGCTTATTTTGTAGATCGATCACTACATTATTAATCTTGTCGAGATCGGGTTTACCTAATGTCGCATCTTGAATTAACAGTAAACTCGCTTGTAATTTATCGCCGGCAGCCGCTAACGTATCTTGCAGCTCGCGTAGCGTTTTTGATGTTTCAAATAGCAAACCTTCACAACTATTAATTGCTGCTTGCCAATCTTGACTTAACAGTGAAGAGATATTTTGTTTGACTTCAGCTTGCTGCTCATCCATCACCCGTTGCGTGATATCAATGCTGTCAAAGATTTCTGCGACCGAATACTTTAATGGCGCAAATACGTTACGATGCCAATGCAGGTCATCACCATCTTCTTGTGCCGCATCAGCCGCCCGTTTAAGTTCTTGCGCAACAATAGAAAGCTGCATAGAAAGACGCAAAGTCGAAAATTCACGTTGCCGAATATAATAATCCGTAATCCCCATACCAAGAGGCGTTAAACGATAAATCGCATAACCATCACTCATTTCGCTGGTAAAACGCGTGATTAATCGCTGACGAACTAAATCGTTAATGGCATTATTGGCACGTACGGTAATAGTCTCTTCGCTTTGCGCAAAAATTTGTGACACATGTCGAAAGGCATCGACCAACTCACTTTCCGTCATTTCGCCATCAAAGCGCTCACCATTTAACGCCGCAATTGCCAACAAAAAGGCAAGTCTTTCGGTTGGTAAGGCTATCGAAAAATCACTTTTTTTTGCCCAAGAGACCAATTCCGGTACTGATTGGGAAAAATCCATCATATAGATTCCTTAATCAAGGCTGAATAATCACCTTATCACGTAAATACGATACTTTATTTGAAAGCGCGCTAAGTCATACCGATCTTCTGTATAAAAAATAAGCTATTTTGCACGCAGAAATGCCTCGATTATATAACAAATTGTAGGGAATTTGTATGATAATTGTTAGGCTGTTATTAGGAAAAAATTAACAGACAAATTTCATAACGATGTTTCAGAGTTACCCTACGTTTATGTAAAATTTTTTAGGCTGAATTTTTTTAACGCTAGATATATTATCGATTATCTTTAGTCAAAAAGTTAAAAATGATTGCTGTCATATTGAGCAAGTGATTGTATTAGACTATCAAAATAATTACCATAAGGTAATAAATTGGCGCTAACACTGCACGCAATTTGTGCTAGAATCGAGCAGTATTTATTTTTAACTTTTATATAAGGACTTAATGCTATGCATATCGGTATACCTAAAGAGCGGTTAGCCAATGAAGCAAGAGTTGCAGCCACACCGCAAACAGTGACACAACTGTTAAAACTGGGTTTTACAGTTTCAGTCGAGGAAGGTGCAGGCCACGCGGCTTATTTCGATGACAAGGCATTTATTGATGCTGGAGCAACTATTCAAAATACGCATGATATTTGGCAAAATGATCTCATTTTAAAACTTCATGCCCCATTAGAGGAAGAAATTCCTTTAATGAAGGAAGGTTCGACACTCATCAGCTATATCTACCCAGCGCAACATAAAGCACTGCTTGACCAATTAGCGGCCAAAAATATTACTGTCATGGCGATGGACTGTGTACCACGTATTTCACGTGCCCAATCTCTTGATGCATTAAGCTCCATGTCAAATATTGCCGGTTACCGATCTGTCATTGAAGCAGCTAATCAATTTGGTCGTTTCTTTACCGGTCAAGTGACTGCCGCAGGTAAAGTGCCACCTGCCAAAGTATTAGTCATTGGTGCCGGTGTAGCTGGACTAGCGGCTATCGGTGCCGCAGTAAGCTTAGGTGCGATCGTTCGTGCATTTGATACCCGCCCAGAAGTTGCTGAACAGATCAACAGTATGGGCGCTGACTTTTTAGAACTTGATTTTAAAGAAGAAGCAGGCTCAGGTGATGGTTATGCTAAACAGATGTCAGCCGCATTTATTGAAGCCGAAATGGCGCTTTTTGCTGCCCAAGCTAAAGATGTTGATATTATTATCACCACAGCACTAATCCCAGGTAAACCAGCACCAAAACTGATCTCTAAAGAGATGGTTGAGTCAATGAAACCGGGCAGCGTAATTGTCGATTTGGCTGCATTAACTGGCGGTAACTGCGAATTAACCAAACCGGGCGAAGTGTATACAACCGATAATGAAGTTAAGATCGTCGGTTATACCGATCTCGCCAATCGCATGCCATCACAAGCTTCACAACTCTATGGTACTAATATTCTTAATCTTTTGAAATTACTTGCTAAACATAAAGATGGTACGATTGATATCAACTTCGATGATGTCGTCATTCGTGGTGTCACCGTTGTCAAAGATAAAGAAATTACGTGGCCAGCACCGCCAATTAAAGTGTCCGCTCAGCCACAAAAGAAAGCGGCAGCACCTATTGTTAAGCCAGAACCTAAACCAATGGATCCGCGTAAAAAATATGGTATTTTAGCCATTTTGATTATCGCCTTCTTCTGGTTAGCCAATTCTGTGCCAGAAAGCTTTTTAGGCCATTTCACTGTCTTTGCCTTATCTTGTGTTGTCGGTTATTACGTTGTTTGGAATGTTACCCATTCACTGCATACACCACTCATGTCAGTAACCAATGCGATTTCAGGGATTATTTTAGTGGGTGCAATCCTACAAGTAGGTGATGATAACGGCTTAATTACCGCTATCGCCTTTATCGCTATTTTAATCGCAAGTATCAATATTTTTGGTGGATTCTGTGTTACCCAGAGAATGCTAAAAATGTTCCAACGTGGTAATAAAGGAGAATCTAAATAATGTTAAGTCATGGAATCATTCAAGCAGCCTACGTTATTGCTGCATTACTCTTTATTTTTAGTCTACGTGGACTGTCTAATCAAGAATCAGCCAAAACCGGGAATATTTACGGTATGATTGGGATGGCGATAGCGTTAATCGCGACGATTGCAACCCTTAATGGTGGTTTACATTGGGTCATTATTGCCATGGTTATTGGTGCGGCAATTGGTCTTTACCTGGCTAAAAAAGTCGAAATGACCCAAATGCCAGAACTGGTTGCGCTACTCCACAGCTTTGTTGGTATGGCAGCTGTCTTGGTTGGATTTAATAGCTTTTTACCGTTAACGTCATTTGTTCTGAGTCTTCCATCACATGAAGTGACCGTACATTTAATCGAAATTTTTGTCGGTATCTTTATTGGTGCAGTCACTTTCTCGGGTTCAATCGTTGCCTTCGGAAAATTAAACGGTCGAATTAGCTCAAAAGCGTTATCGATTCCTTATAAACATTATTGGAACTTAGCTGCCATTGTGGTTTCTATTATTCTGATGTTTGTTTTTGTCAATACTGATGACTATACCCTAGCACTAATTTGCTTACTCGTGATGACAGCCATTGCTTTGGTATTTGGTCTACACCTTGTTGCATCGATTGGTGGTGCGGATATGCCGGTGGTTATCTCAATGCTAAACTCTTATTCAGGGTGGGCTGCTGCCGCTGCGGGCTTTATGTTGAGTAATGATCTTCTAATCGTAACAGGTGCGTTAGTTGGTTCATCTGGTGCTATTCTTTCATACATTATGTGTAAAGCGATGAATCGCTCATTTATTAGTGTTATTGCCGGTGGTTTTGGTAATAAAAGTAAAAGCGCTAGCTCAGAAGATGAAGAACAAGGTGAATATCGTGAATTACAACCCGCTGAAGTTGCGCAAATTCTAAAAGATGCGCGTTCTGTTATCATCGTTCCAGGTTACGGTATGGCAGTTGCACAGGCACAAGCTGCGGTAAGCAATATTACTGAAAAACTCCGTTCAATGGGTGTCGAAGTCCGTTTTGGTATTCACCCTGTGGCTGGACGTTTACCCGGTCATATGAACGTATTGTTAGCCGAAGCAAAAGTACCTTATGATATCGTACTGGAAATGGACGAAATTAACGACGATTTCCCTGAGACCGATGTTGTTTGGGTTATTGGTGCGAATGATACCGTTAATCCAGCTGCTGCGGAAGATCCAAATAGCCCTATCGCAGGTATGCCTGTTCTTGAAGTTTGGAAAGCGAAAAATGTGATCATTTCTAAACGTTCAATGAATACCGGTTACGCTGGTGTACAAAATCCACTATTCTTTAAAGAAAATAGCTATATGTTATTTGGCGATGCTAAGGATAGTGTTGAGAAAGTATTACAGAATCTGTAATATCCATCTAAAAAAATAACAACGGTGGCAATCTATCACCGTTGTTATTTATCCTCATTACTATTCTCTACTATAACGATTTACCCTAATAAAGATCATCACAGTTGCTTTAATTTTTTCCACTTTCTAATTTTGGCGCGAAATGTTTTAAATGGTGCGACAGAATTAATATGGATAAATCGAGCCACCGTCCAACTTTCGGGAAAAGGCTTAGTCCAACTGCGTTTATCTTTGATAAAAAGAACCTCATCAGATAACGACGTAATCCAACTGTTCCAAATCAATAATTCATTTTTAAATAATTGGATTAATTCTACTAACGTATAATCTTGATAAGCAACATAAAAGGTTTGATATAATTCACCTAACCGATTCCATTTATATCCTTCACAAGGTAAAACGGGGGATTTACCGTGCAGTTCATCATCATCCCACGATTTAACCAATTTTAGCCAACCGAGCTGATAGGCAATCATTTGTGCCGGTGTTCTATCTACACCTTCAATTAAGCTATCTTTTTGTTGTTCAGGAATAGTCACAAACTCATCAATAAATAACTTGGCGGTTTTATTGATCTCATCCACTAATTGCTGTTTATTCGCATAAAGCATATTTGAGTTACCTTATTATCAATCACAATTGTTATCATCATGTTTTTACTATAAAATCTTGATATTTTCAACTTTTTAAAATCATTGCATAACGAATACAGCAGTAAATCTTGAAGAATTTTGCTTACCTTTTGTTGACAGTGATGTTCTTACTAAACTGATCGGGATAAGATGATGAACAACAAAAAATTATTTAAGATAGATCAAAATATTGCAATTGAAAAAATGTTTATTTTTGCAGCCCTGCTCAGCTTTTTTGCTAGCCTGATATTTTTTAGTTTAAAAGTGACGAAAAATAAAGCTAGCCGTACATTACCTATTTTACCCGTTATTCGAGCTATTTTAACTTCAACGGCTATTATTCCTTTAATAATGGTTTTTTTAGGCGCATGTATTTACATCTCAATGATGAACTTTCAATTCATTATTGCTAAAGATAATAACTTAAACTTTTCTATATTTCTTATACTCTTTCATTATTACTTGCAAGATTTTATCTAGCCAAGTTTATTTTAAAAATATCACCACCCTTAGCGATTATAGCCTTGCTTTTAATGATGTTGATCTCTTTGGCTTTATTCTTTATAACCACGAATAATATTTTCTATATTTTGCCTTCATCTTTATTAGGAATAAGTTATGGTCTTGTTTATCCTTTAATACAAACTCAGATGGTCAAGGGTATAGCGCCTGAAAAGAGAAGCATATACTTAACGACTTTTAGTTTGAGTTATTTTATCGGTGTGTTTGGATATCCATATCTATTTACGTTAAGCCTTACAGGTGGAGTATTAACCTCTTTTCTAGTATTAATATCCCTTTGCCTTTTAGATATCATTTTTGGATTCGTATTATTAAAAAAATCATTAAGGTAAATAGGTATATTCGAAATATTGACAATATTTACAACGATAGCATTCTTTTATTTCTAAGAATAAAATGAAATTGCAAAATAAACTAAACAGCTAAAATCTAACTCACCTTTTGATTTTAATATATCTTACTGATGACTACAGGGTGCTAAATTGGCTCTAAATACTTGTGGTTGCTTGATTTGGTGTGTTTTAATGGATTTAGCTGAACGTTGCTAAATAGTGGATTGGTGGAGCCAAGGGGGATCGAACCCCTGACCTCAACGCTGCCAGCGTTGCGCTCTCCCAGCTGAGCTATGGCCCCAAGTAGGACGAAAAATCTAGGCGACATAATATGCAACTCGCCGCTAGGTGTCAACTGCTTTACTCATAGTTTTTATCTTCAACCACTTTTTTGCAATTGGTTGCGTATAAATTCAGCAATTTATTTCACAAATCGGTATTTATGAGATGCAAAATTTAAGTTAAGAAGGGAATTTTACACTATCTGATTTTTATCCTACAGATCACGCCATCGATTAATCATTATCTTTCCTCTTTTATTGTTCTTTGTTCTATGATCAAGATAGACGAAAAAAAGAAATTGCATATAAACTTTGTCGATCATATTGATTATGGTTCTAAAATTGGAAGAAATTTTGGCGTGCTATTCTAATCTGTATGCTAACTTGCTAATTTTTCAGTTCTACAGATAAAAAAATAAGGAGACAGTTTATAGTTATTAACGCTATAAACTGCTTCCCTTGGTTGTCGTTAAAAGAAAGAAATTTCTAATTAACGTAATATTGACGGCTGGTCTGCACCTTCTGCTTCGACTTTTTTAGGAATAAAATATTCACGTTTAATTCCTAACTTTAAGGACATATAAGCGGCTACATAAATAGAAGAAACCGTACCTAATAAAATCCCCACACCTAATGTTTCAGAGAAGCCTTTTAGCATACTACCCCCGAAAATATATAAAATGACAACCACAGCCAATGTAGTACCTGAAGTCATCAATGTTCGGTGTAATGTTTGTGTCAACGAGATATTAATCACATCATAAGGTGATGCACGGCGAATTTTACGGAAGTTTTCACGAATACGATCAAACACAACAATAGTATCATTCAGGGAATAACCGATGATGGATAACATTGCTGCAATGATAGTTAAGTCAAGTTCACGATCAAAAATAGAAAGATAACCTGCTGTGATCACAACGTCATGGGCTAAGGCTACAACAGCACCTGTCCCAAAGCGCCATTCAAAACGAAATGCAATATAAATTAAGATACAAATTAACGCAGCACAGATAGCCAAAATACCATCTTGCGCAAGTTCTGCACCTACCGTTGGACCGACAAACTCAACACGCTTAATCGCTGCATTAGGATCGATATGCTTATGCATTAGATCAGCAATAATCACACCCAATGTATTATCAACCGCAGTTGCCGCATTGGTTGTATCTTGCTTGATTAACGGTAGCCTAATCATGATATCTTTACTGCTACCATAATATTGCACAATCGGTTCATGGTAACCGGCTGAGCGTAAGCTATCACGAATATCATCAAGATTGACCGCTTTTGTGACGGTGATTTCAACAGTTGTACCACCTGTAAAATCTTGCCCTAAATTAAAACCTTTAGTAAACATCGCCACAAACGAAACGACCACCAAAATCATAGAAATAATAAAAGCAATAAATCCAAACCGTAAAAAGTCAATAACTCGGCGACCATGATTCAGTTCTCGAACATCATAACGATCCTTGCGATCCATTTTTTGATCAGTTGTAGCCTCTGTTTCGACTTTATTAACTGTATTATTATTAATCACAATCACCTCTAAATTGATAACTTATTCACTCGGCGACCGCCGTAAACAAGATTTGCTAATGCTCTTGTACCAACAATGGATGTAAACATAGATGTCACAATACCGATACCTAACGTAATAGCAAAACCTTTGATAGAACCTGTACCAACGGCATATAAAATCACGGCGGTAATTAGTGTGGTAAGATTCGCATCAAAAATACTACTCCATGCACCCGCATAACCTTCACTAATGGCGAGCTGCACATTGCGGCCATTACTCAACTCTTCTTTGATACGTTCATTAATTAATACGTTCGCATCCACCGCCATACCAACCGTTAATACAATACCGGCAATACCTGGCATACTCAGTGTCGCGCCGGGTAATAAGGACATTGCACCGACAATTAAAATTAAGTTTGCAACTAAGGCCAAGCTCGCAAAAAGACCAAATAGGCGATACATCAAGAGCATAAAGATAACCGAAACTAACAAGCCCCATACACAGGATTCTAAACCTTGCGTAATGTTTTCTTGCCCCATTGATGGCCCAACAGTGCGTTCTTCAATAATTTGGATAGGTGCAATTAATGCGCCTGCACGTAATAATAATGATAAGTTTTTTGCTTCATCAATATTACTAATGCCGGTCACTTGGAAACGATCACTAAAGATACCTTGGATGGTGGCAACATTAATCACTTCTTCATGTTTTTCAAGAATTGGCTTACCTGATTCATCTTGTTTTCCAGAATCTTTATATTCAACAAACAATGTCGCCATCGGTTTCTTAAGATTTTTTTGGGTAAAATCGAGCATGGTTTTACCGCCCGCATTATCCAGCGTAATCGATACTTCGGGTTGCCCATATTCATTGGCTCTAAATGAAGAGTCAGTAATATGATCACCGGTTAAAACAGTACGTTTATATAGGAGAACAGGGCGACCATTAGTCATATATTGAATTTCAGAACCATAAGGTACCCGAGATTGTCCATTGACTATTGCCGCTAAATTAGCACTACCTTCTTCATTGACTTGTCTAAATTCAAGTGTCGCGGTTGCACCTAAAATACGTTTTGCCAATGCGGTATCTTGAATACCAGGAAGTTCAACGACAATACGATCCGCACCTTGCCGTTGTACGATAGGCTCAGCAACACCTAATTGGTTGACACGATTACGTAAAATAGTGGTATTTTGTTGGACGGCATCTGTTTTTGCTTGCTGTAAGCGTTGTTCACTAATCGTTACAATAAAAGAATTATTTGCTTGAGAAACTAATTTAAAATCTTGCAATCCTTTAATTTTTGTTAACGCCATATTACGTTCATCAGTATTGGAAAATTGCAACGCAATCTGCTGATTACCCTCTTTGGCAATAGAGCTATAAGGCAATTTACTATTGGTTAGCTCAACTTTTAAATTTTCGACCGACTGATCAACGAGTTTATTTAAGGCCGTTGTCATATCGACTTCCATCAAAAAGTGCACTCCACCACGGAGATCTAACCCCAGTTTCATCGGTTCAGCACCTAATACAGATAACCATGCAGGTGTCGCCGGCGCTAAGTTAAGTGCCACAACATAATTTTCGCCCAACATAGTTGCGATCAACTCTTTGGCCTTAAGTTGTGTATCATTATCGCCAACACGAATCAAAATAGAGTTATTCTCAAATACTAATGATTTAGCATTGATCTGATTATCATCTAACAGTTTTTTAACTTTATCTTGTGTAGCTACAGTGACTTCAGCACCACGTGAGCCTGAAATCTGAATGGCGGGATCTTCCCCATAAATATTTGGAAGTGCATAAAGAAGGCCGACGCAGATAACGACGACCAACATGATGTACTTCCACAAAGGATAACGGTTTAACACGACGTATTCTCTTGTGGAATTGGATAATTAATATGAATGAATGATCGCTAAATAGTCTTTTTAATAAATGAAATAATAAATTAAAAATAACTTATAGTGATTTCATTGTACCTTTTGGTAGAACAGATGTGATAAAGTCACGTTTAATCACAACTTCGGTTGTATCATTCAGTTCTAATGCGATATAACCGTTGTCATTGACTTTAGAAACACGACCAATTAAGCCACCATTGGTTAGCACTTCATCACCTTTAGTGATAGAGGCCATCAAATTACGATGTGCTTTAGCGCGTTTTTGTTGTGGACGCATAATCATAAAATAGAAAAATAGTCCAAATACAACTAACATAATCGGTAAGAAATAAGGATTTGCATCAGATGCTTGCCCTGCATCGGCATATGCTTTAGAAATAAAAAAGTCCATACTTTTCCTCTTGATTCAAATTTATTTTATAAACTCTACTTCGTAAACGAAACATTGTAAGCGGAGGATTATAACACAAGAAATAGATATCATATTAACTATTTATCACGTGAACGCACTCCACAATATTTCAACTTTGCCTAGAGCTAAATAAGCATGACGCTTATCTCTGTTACTACTCAAAATGGTGATAGGATCGATTAGGTGTCCTATTCTATGTCTCTTGTTATATGTACATACAACGTTGCTTAATTTATGGTATTAAATATTGTGCCATGCTCACTAAGTTAAATAACCATTTAGGATAAACGCCACACAGTAAAATTAAGAAGGCGGATAAAGCAATGATGAATTCACTCAAGCTAAGCTGATTAAACTTTAACTTAACTATCGTATTGGCAAATTTTTGATCGCTGCAATGCATCGGTTTCATATACAAATTAATGATTAATCTCGCATAGAAATAAAGCCCTAATGCACTCCCGACAACAATTGCGCCAACTAACCACCATAATTCAGCGGTTACGCCTAATAAGACTAATAAGAAACGGCCGATAAAGCCGACTGTTAGGGGAACACCAGCCAACGATAATAATCCAACACCCATTGATAAAGCTAAAACTGGACGTCGCCAAAATAAACCGGATAAGTCGACATCATTTTCATGATCTTGTCGTTCATTAGAATGAGACTCTAAACTCACCCCACCTAATAGACAGATATTAGCTAAAATATAGCCGATCAGATAAACACCTATCGTTTCTAACGCTAATACTTGGTATTGCACAGCAATCAACGCTGTTAATAAATAACCAAAATGGGCAATCGATGAATAGGCAAGTAACCGTTTTACATTGCTCTGCATTAAGGCAAAAAAGTTACCCCATAAAATAGAACAAAATGCCATTATGACTAAAATTGTACGAATCGTATCGTTATTGACGATAGGCGCTAATAAAAACAGTCGCGCAATAGCACAAAATATCGCCACTTTACCAATGGTCGAGAATAATAATGAAACGGCTGTCGGTGCACCTTGATATACATCAGGTAACCATAATTGGAAAGGCACCAGCGATAATTTAAAGCCGATTCCAACTAACATTAAACAGACACCCATTAATAATAAAGTGCTAGGATAAGATACGGTTGATAACTGATAGCTCAAGCCACTAAATGTGAGCTCACCGGTTGCGGCATAATAAAAAGCAATTCCCATCAATAAAAATGCACTGGCTACTGCAGAAAGCACCATATATTTGATAGCCGCTTCGAGCGAATGCGTTTGTGTGTATTGATAACCAATCAGCCCCACAAACGGAATAGATAAAAGCTCAATGCCTAAAAAAAGCGAGATTAAATGGCTTGCATAAACCAGCGTGACGCCACCTAATGTGGTAAATAACAAAATCACATAAAATAGGCCATGATTGGTCTGTTCTTGTTTAAACCATTGATAAGCAAAACAACAAACAATCATAGAGATAATCAAAATTAGGCTGGTATACAGTAATCCATAGCCATCACAGGTAAATAATGCCGTCACATACCCTGCTTGCCATAATGATGCAACATTTTCATTAGCCGTTATTTTAGATTGAGGTTCTGCTGTAGTTGTAGTTGTAGTTGTAGTTGTCGCTGCAGTTTTATCATTCTCCTGCTGCTTTTCCTCATTTTTGGCCTTTTCTTTTTCACTATTTTCCGCTTCGTCACTCACATTATCATTAGTATTATCTTGCGCATTTGGATTAGTGGCATCTTCAGAACTCTCTGTTGTCGCTTGATTAGGTGACTGCACATCCGCCGGTGCCGTAGGTGTGACAATCTGCATATTGTCACTACTGATATCGGTAATCGTCTCTGAGTGCATGGCAATTTGATAGCCAATAAACGAAGAAACCGACAAAGCCAATGCTAGACTTAATACTGTAAATAAAGCACACCATTTGGTATTTAACTTTACAACAAACAGCAAAAAAAGTAACACAATTGCCGCTATACTTAAGATAAAAATAGGAGACAAAGTGATCATAGATTATAAATCTCCTGTGCTCGACGTTGTTAAATGCTGTGTAATTTGATTAATCACTGAATAAGACATATCAAGGATAATTTGCGGATATAAACCAATAAACATCAAAACGGCTAATAGTGAGACGAGCAAAACAATATCTGTTTTTGTTAAAGACATTCTCTTCGTCCCCATCTTATTAAACAGTTGCTTATCCACTACGCCGTAAAAGATCGGCTGCATACGAATAATTAAAGCAATTGAAACTAACAATAATCCCATCGCTAATATAATCGTATAATAAGAAAAGACATCATAACTGCCTAGCAACATCATATAATTACCGACAAAATTAGCGGTACCTGGCACACCTAATACCGCTAACATAAAGAATAATGTAAAGGTAGACAGATAACAGACATGTTCTTTTAATCCGGTAAATTGATTAATATTACGCGTCCAATAACATTCCACCAATAATCCACTAATCATAAACATACCAACAATAGATAAGTTTATCGCAATACTTTGAATGACGACCCCTTGGTAAGCTAAAAGTGAGCCGCTATAAATAATTGCTGTCACAAATCCCATTAAAGCAATATGGACATACGCAATTAACTTTTTGATATCTGTTTGATTAAATGCAACTAACCCTGAATACAATAAAGTGAGCAAAGATAAAATTAAAATGATCGGCATAATCATAACCGAAGCATTCGGAAACATTGGGATCACAAATCGCAATAAACCATATGTTGCGGTACCGAGTAGTAATCCGCTTATCATCATAGAACCAGTGGTCGATGATTCAATATGCGCTTCAATAAACCAGCCATGCAGAGGAACAAAAGGAATACGGACCGCAAAGGCCGCCAAAAAACCGAGCATTAATAAGAATTCGACATTACTCGAAATTGGTGTTTTGGTCAGGATCTGATAATCAAAGGTCCAGTGATCAGTCAAACTCCAATTGATTAATGCTAAAGAGACAATCGAAATCAACATTAATAAGCTGCTGATTTGAGTATAAATCAGAAACTTACTCGCCCCATTAAATCGTAATTGTGCACTCGAATCACGCCTTCCCCATAAAGAGATCAAAAAATAGAGCGGAATCGCAACCGCTTCCCACAGGAAAAACCATAAAAAGAGATCCGTCACAACAAATAGCATCGCTATCGCTGTAGTCATAAATAAGATACAGAGATAAAACAGCCCCATATTGCTTGGATTTTCTTTACAGGAATAACCAATCGTGAGTAACACAATAAAAAGTGTGGTGGTAATCATCACCAGTGAAAAACCGTCGAGTAACAGATGGAAACGAATACCTAGCAGGGGAATCCATGCATTATCGACTTCCAATCGCCAATCATTACCTTCTCTTAAGGTCGAAATAGCATCATGCCAGAGTAATAAGGCAATCATTAATGCCAGCACAACGGTTATTGCGGCTACCCAGATCGGCATTGTGCGGAGAAAAAACGGGCTGCGCATTGGCATGGCACAACTTTTTGATGACAAATGTTGCACACAAATATGCGATAACCATCCAAAAATTCCCCCTGTTATGGGAAGGAAAATCAGCCACAGCAACATAATAACGCTTATCCTTTTTTAAACAAAAACCAGTAACATTAAAACAATAATGCTACCCATAACAATCGACATCATATACCAACGTAAGCGGCCATTTTCTAAATTTACCAAATGGGAGTTGATCTTTTTCACGCTCCAAAGAACCCAGTTATCCCATTTAGCTAAAGGATCTTTTTTCACTAAATCAGCCAAATAGAGATAAGGTCTTACAATGCCCTTCTTCACGAAATAATCAAATCGCCACTCATTGGTAAATAAATTTATACACAATTTGATCATTGGTGTATTAATAATTTCCTGGATCTCACTATTAGGGTGTGCATAAAAGATATACGCGATTAAGAAACTCAATAATGTCACCGCAGCTAACAACAATTGGAACGGTAATCGTCCATCCGTATTGAGATCAACTATCGGCACCACACCTTGTGTTGGCAATGGGAAATAGATAAACAGCGCTGTGGTAAATAGTGCCAAGATAAATAAAGGGATATACTCGCGCAATTTAATTGTGACAATATCGTGAATTTTCCGTTTATGATGAAAAACGATAAAGATTAACCGTAAAATACTCAAGGATGATAATAAAATACCGAGTAATCCGATAGTACCAGCAACTAAATTACCCTGAGACATCAAGCCCCAAATAATATCGCCTTTCACATAAAACGCAGATGATAACCATGGCATCGCACTTAAAGAAAGCGCACTAAATAAAAAACAGCCATAAAGGATCGGTGCTTGTGTGACTAAACCACCTAATTTACTAATATCACGCTCACCGTGACACATTTTAATTAAAATAGCGGAAGATAAGATTAATAATGCACTGGTTACGGCATAAATAATCAAAAAGTTAAGCGCTAAACTCCAATTTTGTGTCGAAAATGCCCAAAATAGATAACTAATTTGACTTAAATTGATATAAGTAATAATTCGCTTAATATCATATTGAGCTAATGAAATCGTGCTTGAGAAAATGACCGCAATGGCAGCAAGTACCATCATCACCGCCATAATGTCGCTTGACATCATAAATAGGCTACTTAGTCGCAATATCAAATATACGCCTGCTAAAATAACAGTGGATGATTGCATTAAAGCGACGGCAGGCATTGGCGCTAACGTTGTTTCAATAAACCATGTCTGCATAGGGAAGAGTGCAGATTTGCTAATTGCACCTAAAAATAACATGACAGTTATCCAGAAGATAACATCCGAATCAACAGCCAAATTATCGTGTACCGCTGTTAATAACTCACGAATATTGAGGGTGCCCACTTCCTGATAAAGAATGAAAATTCCGACTAATAAAAAAAGATCAGTTAAATGCATCGTCACAAACGCTTTTACTGCCGCATAACCATTACGGAGTTGATTGTAGTAAATTCCAATTAACAAATAAGTACTAATACTAATCCCTTCCCAACCGATCAACATCACGAGTAAATTATCGACTAAGACTTGCGTCAAAATGCTGGCGATAAGCAAATTACTGTACGCATAAAAAGTATAGATATCTTTTATAGACGTTAAATATAACGCCGCAAAAATATAAATAAGCAGGCCAAAAAGGACAATAATCACTAAAAAGATCAGCGATAATCCATCCAATGAAAGTGTGATTGGCACAACAAAATCATCAATCGAAAACCAATCCCATAATGTGCGTGAATAGATCATCGTCATATCAGGCACGGTATTCATACCATAATCGATACAGGTAAAAATCGTTAACAACAAAACAATTAACAGGGTACCAATACCGATAATAATGACATTTTCGGCATGAATATAACGACCAATACAAACCAGTAAAAGGAAGGAAAGCAATGGAATAATAATGGTTAAATAAAGTAAATTCATCCTTTCATTTCACTCAATGAATCAATATTTAACGTTTTGCGACGGAAAAATATTTTAATTAATAGCGTAAGGCCAACAATCGATTCGGCAAGCGTGGTACTCATCGTTAAAATCGCAATCATCTGCCCATCAAACTGTTGCCAATGGCTACCGGCAGCAACTAGCGCAATGATAGCGCCCATATTCATAATAACCAAACTCAATAGTAAAAAGAGTAGGTTGCGACGAATCATCACCCCTAGTAAGCCAATGACAAATAAAAAAGAGGCAAAAATCAGCCCATCCATAAGAGGGATCATCCTGTCATCTCCGTAAAAAGACGTCGCATAAAATGATAAGCAATAATCACTGTACCCAACAGTAAAAAACCGGCTAATTCGCTCATTAAAATATAAGCATCTAATGACATTTCGCTCAGTAATTTATGCGGATCTGCGATCTGTTCATAATCAGTATCGACAATTCCATAAATGAGCAGAACCAATAAAATAAATGCCAAAATAAGTGGACCTAACCACACTTTGGGACTAATACCACGTCGACCATTTTCGACATTATCGACAGTTATTTTTAAAAAAGAGGCCACATACAAAAACAAAATAGCAATCCCACCAATAAATAAGATTATAGACAAGATAGTCGAAAAATAAGCATTTAGAAGGATACAAATGAGAGCCGTTGCTAAAAGCAATAGCACAAAATAGAGGATAGTTTTATCAATCCGTGAACAACTAATTACTTTTATACTCGCGAAAACTGCAATAACAGACGCAATATAAAAAACAACAACCATCTAAATCATCCAACTTCTATTTATAAAGAGTAGTAGTATATACTTATTCCCTATGAAGGTGAATGGAAAAATAACTACGCCCATAAAGCGCTATGCGCTTTTTCCTATTAGCCTAATCATGCAACTAAAATTACTGATTATTCAACTAATAGGTTAAATTGACAGCCAACAAGTTAATTGAATGTTTCAGAACTATACTACGTTTATATCAAATTCCCCCTCTACATTCCACCATAGAATACTGGTATCAAGAGTGAAAATTTGCTATCTTGATTGCTCTTTTTTAGTTTTAATCAATGAGAGGCAATCTGTTATGGCTAGTACTTTTTCTCATATCAATAGTCGCGGAGATGCGCACATGGTAGATGTATCGGGTAAACAACAAACCGTTCGTGAAGCCAAAGCAGAAGCGTTTGTATTGATGAATCCAGAAACATTAACAATGATTATTGAAGGCCGACATCATAAAGGTGATGTTTTTGCGACTGCCCGAATTGCCGGTATTCAAGCTGCCAAAAGAACATGGGAACTCATTCCCCTATGCCATCCACTTTTACTCAGCAAAATTGAGGTCAATATTGAAGCAGATGAGGCGAATCATCGTGTTCATATTGAATCAATCTGCCGCTTAACTGGCCAAACCGGTGTCGAAATGGAAGCCTTAGTCGCCGCGTCGGTAGCTGCGCTCACTATCTATGATATGTGTAAAGCTGTCCAACGAGATATGGTCATCACACAGGTGAGATTACTGACCAAAACCGGCGGTAAATCAGGCACATTTGTTGCACAATAACCATTTTTTGTACACTTACAGTATAATGAATATCACAACTTAACTATTATGAAAAAAACATTTAGCACACATAATCGCACATGAATAAAATCATTTTTTTTGCCCAAATCCGTGAACTAATCGGCACTGACACACTTTCTATTGATGCACACAATCTTACTGTCGCCATGCTTTTAGAGCAGTTAAGTCAACGTGGTGATAAATGGTCACTTGCATTAAAAGAACATACAGTTTTATGTGCGATCAATAAATCTTTAGTTGATTATCATTATACGATTAAAACGGGAGATGAAATTGCTTTTTTTCCTCCGGTAACAGGCGGTTAATCAGATGAATAACATGCAATTAGATACACAACTGACAGACATACAGGTCACCGATCACCCTTTTGATGTTGATGCCTTAACTAAATGGTTATCAAGCTCACCACAAGATGGTGCTATCGTCACATTTATTGGTAAAGTTCGTTCACTCACAGATGAGCCAATTAGTCTCTATTTGGAACATTATGCAGGCATGACCGAAGCAGTTTTAAATAAAATTACCCAACAAGCGCGTAATCGTTGGGCGCTAAATCGCATCGTCGTCATCCATCGTGTAGGAAATATTGATACCAATGAACAGATCGTTTTTGTGGGAGTGAGCAGTGCCCACCGTTCTAACGCTTTTGCTGCAGCAGAATTTATTATGGATGTACTGAAAAACGAAGCACCTTTTTGGAAAAAGGAGCGCACGTCTGAAGGTGACAAATGGGTAGATGCGAAACCAACCGATGTCATGGCGTTGAAAAAGTGGACTAAGTCATCATCCAAACAAGAATAGCTTGTCATTGATTCCAATAAAATTGTATTGTAATAAATCATTCATCACAAAAAAAGTGGCGAATAAAAAAAACAGCTAAAAACAGTTTGAAAAAATGGCATTAACCCCCATTTACGCTATAATAGATAGAAAATATGTAATTAATCCTAATGAGAGGTTATTGATGGAAAAATATTCATTAAATGGTTCAATTGTTGAGCAGGCTAACAGCCGAGTACAAACGTATTTGAGCCATGTTTATGGTTGGATGACAGTGGGTCTAATTTTAACCGGAATTGTTGCATGGTATGCATCATCTACCCCAGCTATTTTACGGGCATTATTTACCGTTAATTCACAAGGCTATCTTTCATTAAGTGGGCTTTCATGGTTATTAGTTATTGCCGAATTAGGGTTAGTTTTTGTTATCTCAGGAATGGTTCAACGATTATCTGGTAGTGCAATGACAACACTTTTCATGCTCTATTCTGTATTAAACGGCTTAACATTAACCTCTATTTTTATCGCCTATACTGCATCATCAATTACTAGCGTTTTCTTTATTACCGCGGGTATGTTTGCTGCATTAGCTTTTTATGGTTATACCACGAAACGTGATTTATCCAGTTTTGGACGTTTTCTCTTTATGGGTTTGATTGGTATCGTTATCGCCTCAATTGTTAATATCTTTATGAAAAGCGAGCCTGTTATGTGGGCAATCACGTATATCGGTGTATTCGTTTTTGCTGGCTTAACTGCTTATGATACCCAAAAATTAAAAGAATTTGGTCATCAATTATCTCAAGATGATGGTAATGTATTTAGACGTTTTGTTATTTTTGGTGCATTAACCCTTTATCTTGATTTTATCAACCTATTCATTATGTTATTAAGAATTTTTGGCGATCGTCGCAATTAATAACCGTCATTAATAACACTGTTACATAAAGCTATAATCTAAGTCCCGTCTTTATCCTTTATTTTGTCAATAACCCTTGATGAAATAAAGGATTCCCTATATTAAGGACAGTATTAAAGATAATAGAATTAGGGATAACCGAGACAGATTCAGCACTGTATAAAAAAAGATTCCATTGGAATCTTTTTTTATTGGTCGATTTCATTATTAATTTTCTATCTGGATAACGCGTCATGCGAAAATTATATCTATTTATTTTAATCAATTTATTCATTTCTGCACTGATTGCCATTCGCTATTTTTTAATACCTGGCGTATCGTTTACCTTTCTTGGGGCCAGTTTTGCTGTCTGCGCCATATTAAGTAACTTTTTTGTTTTATATTTACTGCTTTTTTTAGTCTGCTTGCCCCTATTATTCATCAATCGCGTTGTTCGCTACGCCCTTTTATCAATCATTTTTGGCTTATTGCAGATCATCCTTTATGTCGATACATTAGTTTTCGAGCAGTATCGCTTCCATATTAATCAATCTGTTTTATCAATGATATTCTCTGGGCAAGTTGTTGATTTTTCTTGGGCAACTTACTGCTTAATGGGAATATTGATTTTAGCCGTCTGTTGTTTTGAATACGCCATTATCTATATCTTAACTAACCGCATCGGCAATAAACAAACAGCGAATACGAAAAAACGCATCTCTATTTTTTGTCTAACCAATTGCTTTCTATTTTTAACACTCTGCATTAGCCAATTTGGCCATATGGTTGCCTTCTATTATGCTTATTCGCCTATTATGATAGTGAAAGAATATGTGCCCCTTTATTATCCGCTGACGTCAACAACGATTATGAAAATGATTGATAAAGAAGGTCAACGCAAAGTGGTCTATAGCAACGACACTAAAAATAGTAATGTCCACTACCCTAAACAACCCTTAGTCATTAATCCTTCTCAGGACAAACCGCAAAATATCCTGTTTATTGTTTTAGATTCCTGGCGTTATGATACGTTTTCGCCCAAAATATCACCGAATACTTATCAATTTGTAAAACAAAATAATGGTGTAATATTTGATAACCATTATTCGACAGGTAACGCTACTCGTACCGGTATTTTTGGGCTATTTTATGGCATTCCGGGTACTTATTGGGATGCATTTTTACGTAATAGTATTCCCTCACTCTTTGTCACAACGTTGCAGAAAGAAAACTATAACATTGGTATCTTCACGTCAGCCAAAGTTTCTGCGCCTGAGTTCGATCGCACCGCTTTTGTCACTATTGAAAACCTCCGCATTAATAGCGCTGGTGACTCTGCATCAAGCCGTGATAAAGCATTAACCGATGATTGGCTAGCTTGGTATCGAGCACGCGATACACAACGTCCAACCTTTTCATTCCTATTTTATGATGCGCCACATGGCTATGATTTCCCGAAAGATTTTGACGTAAAATTCCAACCTGTCGGCGATCTCAATTACATGACATTGAATAATGAGACCGATCCCAAACCTATATTTAATCGTTATAAACAAAGTGTCTATTATGATGATTATTTATTGCAGAATATTTATGACGAACTAGCCGCGTCAGGCTCATTAGACAATACGTTAATTATTATTACTGGTGATCATGGCCAAGAGATGAATGATAATAAACTAGGCTTTTGGGGACATAATGGTAACTATACCGATGCGCAAACTAAAGTACCTTTTATTATCGTGGGAGCCAAAGATACCTTATCGTTAACCGCAAATGCGACTAAATTAACGAGCCATGAAGATGTTGTACCGTCTCTCATGAAACATTATTTGCATGTCGAAAACGATATCCGTGATTACGCGACGGGTTATGATCTCTTTAGCCCAATGCCTGAACGCAACTGGTTATTGATGTCTAATTACAGTTCATATGCGGTAAGAACGTTAGATAATATCTATTTGGTTAATCGTCTTGGCGTCAGTCATTATATGGATGCACATAATCATAATGTGTCTCAATCGCCTAACTATCAATACATTCATGACGCCATGAACCAAATGCGTTATTTTTATGAAGCAAAAGATAACCATCAATAATCTACATTCACACTGTTTTGCAAATACTGTTCCGTGAGCACGGTTTTTTTATGAGTAAAACCAGCAGCGGAATAGTACTACACTTATTTCACATCGGCACAATTTAGACAATAAATATAACGATTTTGCGGATCGGTTGCGAATTTATTCCACAGTGAAACACCTTGTTGTAGCTGTTTCACTTGAGGCAATTGATTAGAAAAAATCTCAACCGCAGATAGCGCTATTGTCTTTGGTAAAAGTGTTACCATATTTGAAAATAGCGCATTAAACCAAGTAGTTTTCGGTTTTTGCCAATCAATACGGTAATCAGATAATTTCGCTAATGTTGCGGCCATCGTGACTGCATCATCAAAATCCCCTAGCTGATCGACCAATCCATTCTGTTTGGCTTCTTGCCCTAACCACACTTGACCTTGCGCAATTTTATTGACTTGATCTAATGACATTTTACGCGAATCAGCCACTAACGAAATAAAAGAATGATAGCCATCATCAATATTCATCTGCATCAATTTATTCATCTCATCAGGCAGATCTTCCGTTAAGCTATTTTTCGCCAACGGTGAAGTTGTAACGCCATCGCTATAAACGCCAACATGGGCTAATGATTTCTCAAAAGTGGGGATAATGCCAAAAATACCAATCGAACCGGTAATGGTATTAGCATTGGCGACAATATAATCCGAGGCAGTTGAGATCCAATAGCCCCCTGATGCGGCCATTCCTCCCATAGAGACGACAACCGGAATAGCATTCTCTCTTAATGCTTCTAATTCACTACGAATCGCTTCTGAGGCGGTGACACTGCCACCCGGACTATTTACGCGCAAAACAACCGCTTGAATAGATGGATTGTGGCGAATATTTTTTAACTGTTCAACAATATCTTGACTACCTGCCACGCCATCACTGGTTTCACCATCGGCGATGGTACCATTCACAAAAACAACAGCAATCAATGGTTTTTTATCGGTCGCCGTATAAATATTGTCACTATCTGATACAAAATCCTTCGCTAACTTATAATCATAAATACTGACTTGATCGTGTTGTTTGAACGCTTGTTCTAATGTTGTAGCAAACTGGTAATCAGATTTAATCCCATCAACTAATCCATTATCAAGCGCATATTGCGTCATACTCCCCTTAGCCTGTTGTAATCGCGCTAACAGTACATCTGTAGCAGGAACTAAAGGTTTAGGTGATTTATCTTCGACTCTATTGCGTTGTTCAGTCACATCGGTTAAATAGTTAGACCACATCAATGATAACCACCGTGTTGTATTTTCTTTTGCCTCTTTAGACATATCATCACGAATAAACGGTTCTATTGCAGATTTATAGGTCCCAACGCGAAACACATGAGTGTTGATTTTTAGGTTATCAAATAACGTCTTATAATATAAATTTGTCGCTGATAATCCATAAAGATTTACCGATCCTTGTGGCGTTAAATAAACTTTATCAGCATAACTGGCTAAATAATATTGACTTTGATTGAAATGTGAACCTAACGCGTAAATAGGTTTATTTGCTTGACTAAATAGATGCAGATATTTACCAATATATTGGAGAGATTCTAAGCTGGTCCCCGTAAAATTATCTAACTTAAGAACCATACTGGTAATATTAGGATCGACGGTCGCTTGGGCAATTTTTTCGGTTAATTCAAAAAGACTATTTTGACGTGAGTTATCGATTTTTTTACCATAAAGCTCATTACGGAGCTGATAAATTTCATCATTATACAATGTATTATCAACCACCGTTCCTTCAAGATCGACAATCAATGCACCACGTTGTGGTTTGACTGTCTCCTTTTGCATGGATTTCAGCCCATAATAACCACTGATACTTAATAAGATAATCAACAAAAAAATAAGATTAAAACAGACATCTCTAACAAAATTGAGTGTTTTCCAAATATATTTCATGATGCGAACAACAAACATAATCTTAACCTTTTATTTGATTAACGTTTTATTTCATCAGCGATACTATCCGAGCCGACAAAGGGGAAATAGGAACCATAACCGCAAACATCATTTTACTTATTTCGTTTTTATTTATTTTTATTGGATTAGCTTTTATTTTGTTTTGCTTCAATATTTCTTTTCTTAAAATATTTTTTATCTTCAAAACGCAAGCAAGTGAGTTTTTCACCCCAGCAACACCCTGTATCTAGAGCATAAATATTATCAGGGGTTCCCTTGCCATTTAAAGCTGCCCAATGTCCAAAAGCGATACTATAATCTTCGGGAATTTTTCTGGGTAACATAAACCAGGGTTTGAGTTTACTCGGTGCTTGGTCAGGCGAATCTTTACAATAAAAGTCGAGTCGACCATCTTCATAACAATACCGCATACGCGTCAACGCATTGGATATATATCGCAAGCGATCAAAACCTTGCAAGTCATCAGACCAATAATCAGGGAAATTGCCATACATTTTATCTAAAAATAATGGGTAGGCATCACTCGATAATACCGCATTCAGATCATGGGCACATTTTACCGCAGTATCTAAATCCCACTGTGGAGAAATGCCGGCATGTGCCATCACTAATTTTAATTTTTCATCTAATTGAAGCAAAGGCTGTTTACGTAACCAATTGATTAATTCATCACAATCAGGTGCCTTGAAAATCTGCTTCACATGATCTTTTTTATTGGCCGATGTCACACCGGCATAAATAGCTAATAGATGGAGATCATGATTACCCAATACTAAACGAATCTGCTGTTGGTTTGCTTTTACAAATCGCAGTACTTCTAGGGATTTCGGACCTCTCGCTACAAGATCCCCTGTCAACCATACCGTATCACTCGATGAAAAACCGGCTTTTTCAAGCAAACGCATAAATTCATCATAACAACCATGAATATCACCGATTAACAAATTCGCCATAATTGTATTTCCATAAGAAGAGTACAACTGCAAAAAGCATCACGCATTTTCCAAATCACTATTATCTGTCGCGACATAGTTTTCTGTTAATAGGCAATACTGTTGTAAAGTAAGATTTTCAGCACGTAAATTAGGATCAATATTCAGTTTTGTTAGTTGTTCAAGCGTAAATAGATTACTTAAACTATTATGAATTGTCTTACGGCGTTGATTAAATGCTTCAGTCACAATTCGCGATAAAAGCGTTACATCGCGAACAAAATACGGTTTTTCTTTATAAGGAATCAATTTCACCACAGCCGAATCAACTTTCGGTGCAGGTCTAAAGGATGAAGGTGGAACTTCAAGCACAGGAATAATCTGACAATAATATTGCGCCATCACGCTAAGACGGCCATAGTCTTTACTATTTGGTGCCGCCACTAACCGCTTAACCACCTCTTTTTGCAGCATAAAATACATATCAGAAATAACATCTGCATACTGGAATAAATGAAACATAAGTGGCGTTGAAATATTATACGGTAAATTACCAAATACGCGCAGTGGTTTAGTTAACTCAGCGGATAGTGTGCGAAAATCAACGGTTAACGCATCTTGCGTAATAACGGTAATTTTATCTTTAAGCTGAGCATTTTCCATTAATCGGCTAGCTAAATCACGATCAATCTCAATCACCGTCATCTGCTTAACTTTTTTACTTACCGGAATTGTAAGTGCCGCTAATCCAGGACCAATTTCGACTAACGCTTCATCGGGCTTAGGTTGAATCGCCGCAACAATACTATCAATGATAAATTCATCATGTAAAAAATTCTGCCCGAACCGTTTACGGGCGAAATGACCTTGATGTACGCGGCTATTCATCTTGGGTTACTTTTACCATTGTTGTTGTTTGCCATTATTGTTATTTATCACTATTTTTATTTACTATTGTTGTCATTACTGTCATCGCCCATAATTTTTATGTAAGCATCACCTTTAAGTTCTTGTATCCAAACTTGGGATTCTTCAGTAAATTTACGATTAAAAATAATTCGATACGCTTGTTCACGTTTAGCAAGATTTGTGCGATCAACTTGTCTTGAATCAACTAATTGGATTAAATGCCAACCGAATGAAGACTTAATTGGCTGACTAATTTCACCTTTTTTAAGTTTTAACAAGGCATTTTTAAAAGCAGGATCATAGCGATCAGGCATACTCCAACCTAAATCACCACCATTATCTGCCGAACCAGGATCTTCAGAGTAGGTTCTTGCTGCCGATTCAAATGTAGTCGCACCACTGGTAATAGCTTGACGAATTTCATTAAGTTTCTGTTTCGCTTTGTCATCGGTCATCAACACATTGGTCTTGATTAAGATATGACGCGCTTTCACTTCTTGTGCGGTAATCGTTTTCGGTGCTTCAGCACGATTATCATTCACTTTTAAAATATGGAAACCCACACCTGAACGGATAGGACCAATGATCGCACCTTTTGGTGCACGAATTAATTTATCTTCAAAAATAGTCGGTAATTCATTGATACGGCGCCAACCCATATTACCGCCTTTTAAGGCAAAATCATCATTGGAATAAGATGTCGCCAATTTTGCAAAATTTTCACCTTTCTGGGCGCGATCAACAATATCGCGCGCCTTATTGGTGGCATCTTCGATCTGTTTTGGTGAAGCATTTTCAGGAATCGCAATTAAGATATGGCTCACATTCACATCGATATTCTTTGTTGGCTGCTGCGCTATCGTCTTGGCTAAATTATCCACTTCTTTATCCGAGATATTAATACGATGCCTAACTTCATTCATTTTAGTTTGTTCAATCAACATATCATTTTGGATGCGATCACGGTAGCTATTATAGCTCATCCCCATTGTAGATAATTTCGCCCGTAATTCATCAATCGTCATTCCATTTTCGGTAGCGATCTGCCCTATTGCTTGTGTTACATCATCATCAGTCACCGTAATTTTTGCTTTAGCTGCTTTTTGTAGCAATAAATTTTCAATGACTAAACGATCAAGGATTTGGCGTCTAAGGGTTTTATCATCAGGTAAGTTTTTAGGATCGGAACTTGCTTTTACGCTATTAAGCATATCATTAACATCATTTTCTAAAATGACATTATTATTCACAATCGCTGCCACCTGTTCAACAACGCGAGGCGCAGCTGATAGCACGAAGGGGGTAACTAAACCAAGGCTAAGACTTAAATTTAATGTAATCAGTAGTTTTGATAATTTCATATTCACTCAACTTTTTTTGTGGTGACCATTATGTTCAACCATAAAACATATTTATTTTATACTCATTGACCTTGGGTGAGCCAAAATAAATGGGATAGGGTAAATTCTTTCTCTTTCTATATTCAATTAACAACGCTCTTCCATTAATCACAGCTGGCAAATAAAACCACAATATTGAAAGATTACAGATATATATTGTTATTCGACCAATAAAAAATTAATTAGTTCCATTATTTTGTTCTAATGTTGCTTTTTCTTCGAAGGTGGTTATATAAGGCAATTTACCAAAATTCAACATTTTCGCCATGGCATTATTATAACGACCTAAACCTTGTAATTCGAAATTAACAGATAACTTATTCTCATACTTACTTTCACGACTTAACAGATCCCAATCGGTAAGCTTTCTACCATATTGTACCGACATCGCCCAGCAACAATTACTATAACGTAAACCGGCAAAACCATCGGCCATTTGTCTAAGTTTAGTATCATAATAGTAAGAACCAACCGCACTCACTGTCGCCGTTAGCGGCCAAGAAGTCATGATACCCGCTTGAGAAATATCTTGTTTATAAGGCGTGTTATACGATGCACCAATCGAATCAATGTAATTATGATTAGCATAACGATAAGATAACTGGACTAACTTTTCACTGATTGGACGATATTCAAACGTAGTACTCGCTAATGACACCGTATTAAGACGGGTATCATATTGCACACCGCTACGGAAAATAAAATCGTCGGCTATCTGCCAAAAATTATCTGCCGCCCACGTGATACTACCTGTATCTCTATTTTTATCTAAGGTTGAATTACGATCACCTGTCTTTGACTGGGTAAAATAGTTAATCTGACCAAGTGAAAAATTAAAACGTTCGATTTTACTACTATCATAAAATCGCGTAGTAACACCCGTTGAGACTTTATTTGCAGATGCAATGCGATCAAGTCCGCTATAAGGTTGATCTCTAAATAATCCAATATAGTCAGACTGTAATAAGGTCGAATCATAATTACCAATATGGGATTGATTACGATAAGGAATATACAAATACCTGACTCGCGGCTCTAAGGTTTGGGTATAACCTTGTAAAAAAACCGTATCACGTTCGAAAATAATTTTCCCATCACTGCTAAATTTTGGAACAAAACGGCTAACATTGCGATCAAGTATCGAATTATTATTGTTAAGATTTCGATAGTTACTAGGTAATTCTTGATTGTAGCGTGTCGCCATCATACCCACTTCATTAGTTAATGAAGCCCACGAATTGGTTAACGTATAGTCAAGTGTCGGCTCAACATGGGTACGCCACGTTTTAGGATTATTATGATTGGCGGTAACGAACCGCGAAACCTGCGCAAATGTTTTAAATTTAAACGGACCAAAATCATAATTGTAGTAATTGAGATCTAACTGAGGTTCAGTGCGGAAAAGATCATCCCTAATTTCTTGTCTAAAGGATTGAAAATGTCGATAATTTAATCCGATATCCCAACTTTCGTCAGTATACCCAACTTTATAATACTGTGTTAAATAGCCATCTGTTTCGGATGCGTATTTAGAATCTAAATCGGTCAAATAACGATTATCACTCACCCGTGTTGAATCGACGTAAAAACGCCAATTGTAGTTAATCAACTCGTCATTCTTCCAATGAAATAACCAACGTGATTTATTGGAGCTATAGCTCTCATCATCAGCATTTTTATCATTATCTTTGCTATACAAAGAATCGTGCTGCAACCAATCAAATGCCGTCGTGCCAAGACCTATCTCATTTAAGTAACGAAATTCTGTCTGCATCTGCACACCACGACGCTGTAATACCCGTGGCGTGAATGTTGCATCATAGTTAGGCGCAATATTCCAATAAACAGGCTGCGCAAAATCAATACCATTATTATTATCATAACTCAGCTCTGGGATTAATAAACCTGAACGGCGCTTATTACCTGTTGGGAGTTGTAAATAAGGAGAGTAAAGAACCGGTACTTTGCCAATTCGAAAGACGGCATTCCACACTTCAAGCAACTGCTCTTGATTATCATGAATGATCGTTGAGCCTTCAATATTCCAGCTATTATTACTCACTGGGCAAGAGGTAAAATTACCATTTTTTAAGATAATATAACGATTTTTCTCAACTTGCATATCATCCGCTGTACCGCGGCCCAGCCGATCAACTAACTGATATTCACTTTTATTGACGTGAAGATCGTTATTATTCAGATTCATTGACGCATTATTGCCCTTCATCTTGATAAGATTATCTTGATAGACGAAATCACCGTCTAACGTCACTTCACGATCACGATTATCTTTTGTATCAATCACGACTCTATTGGCTTGAATAGAACGATTCCCTTGCGATATAACAACATCCCCTTGATAGATAGCAAGATTAGGATACATCGCTTGGAATTGATTGGATTCGGCATTGACAGGTAACGTATTGATATCACCTTTAACTAAAGGCCTATCAAATGTTGGGACATCAACAAGGCATTGTTGATTAGTATAATAATTAGGCAATTTTTGATTAACATAATTATTGTTGCTAGCATTACTCGTGTCACTGGCATAGCCAACATGACTATACAAAGTAAGCGTAACCGCTATAGCAATGAGTGAAGGGGCAAATTTTTTCATCAATGATCAACAAATATTTATGATTATTCTAATCGGAGCATTATAGCGATTATTTATAAAAGTGCGAACGAAAAATTAACGTTTCGCTTTATGTTTACTACCTTTAGCCAGTTGTTTAACCATCGCAACACGCTTATCAGGCGAAGTATATTGGAATTCATCCCACCATTTAGCCAGTATCAGTAACTCGCCTTTTTCAATGGCGGCACGCATTTCGAGTAAATCATAAGCGGCCCTAAATTTGGGATGTTCTAAAATCGCAAAAGCACGTTTCCCAGTACGTTTATGCATCCGAATTTGCAATCGCCAAATATCCCCCATAATCGTTGTTAAACGGCGAGGAATCGCTGTGATTTTGCATTGTTCCGCTAAAATATCATTAATTGCCAGAGAAAACGAATCGTTGAATTGTAGTCCACTTTCCAGCGTAATCATCTGCGCTTGTTCCATTATCGGATACCAAAAAAAGGCGGCAAACATAAAGGCAGGATTGACGCGCTGAGCATTGGCTATCCGATAGTCTGTATTTTTTAGCACTTGCTCAACAATGCGTTCTATATAGTCTTTGTGTGCTCCCGCATGGAAATTATTTTTCGCCAAAAACTTAGCTAAATTCGGGAAGAGTTGCTCAAAAAGGTGATATTCGCGTAATAATTGATAAGTAGTATAGCCATGGCCGGTTTGCAACAATTTGAGTGATTCATCAAATAATCTAGCGGCAGGAATATTTTTCAGTAATGGCGCAAGACTTTTGATCGGCTCTGCGGTTTTCGGATCGATAGACATGTCCAATTTAGCTGCAAACCGGATCGCTCTTAACATTCGCACCGGATCTTCGCGATACCGCGTTTCAGGCTCACCAATCAAACGAACAATTTTTTGTTGTAAATCTTGCAAACCGTGACAATAGTCACGAATGGTAAAATCTTTAGCACTATAATAAAGGGCATTCATCGTAAAATCACGGCGTAGCGCATCTTGTTCTACTGTACCATAAACATTGTCGCGTAACAGCATGCCAGATTGTGAACGACGCGCCAGATTATCATTCACTTTGACATTGTCAGATTCATGTTCACCCCGAAAAGTGGCCACTTCGATAATCTCTTTACCAAACAAAATATGAGCTAACCGAAAACGGCGCCCTACTAAACGGCAATTGCGAAATACTTTCTGAATCTGCTCTGGCGTTGCATTTGTGGTAATATCAAAATCTTTAGGGACATTGCCCAATAAAAGATCACGAATACATCCCCCAACTAAATAAGCTTCATACCCTTGCTTATTTAAGCGATAAAGCACTTTTAACGCATTTTCACTAATATTTGCCCGCGATACTGTATGCTGATCACGGGGAATTGTGATATAAGCCGATTTTTTCGGCTCGTCATGCTGACTGACATTTTTATGAGAAGATACGCTCTTAGAAAGTACACTTGGGAAAAATATTTTCCGTGGAAGTATTTTATGGTACCAGCGTGCAACTTGTTTAAAAATAATACACCTCTATATAATCAAAATCTTATACACTGATTCTTATACAATAATGCCTATATTTAATCACGCATTACCCTGCAAAAAGGCAACCAGCATATAAACTAACACGATAAATAAGGGAAAATTATAACGCAACCCATGATCATTTTCCATGTTTGTTACTGGCAGGCTATTTTGCAACAGATCGCACCTAAATCATTCGCTATCTTACGCTATTTCATCGCCCCAGAATAATCAAGAGAGCGATTCCACACGGATTGAGGATAACGCGTAAAATCATCATCAGTCAACATCAAAGCCACGCTAGCATGAATCTAAAAATAGTTACTATTTTATCTATAATTACCAAAAATCTGTTTTTATTATCTCTTCTATAATAGAATTAATAGATACTACTTTGAAAAAACGTTATATTATAATCTCATTATATTGATGCTAAATAGAGAATTAGCGGTGGTATGGTAATTTTTTCTTGATAATTTTCATACTAATACCGAGCAAAATATCATAATGAAAGAAAAAAATAACACACATTGAATCTTCCATTGATAGATATTCTTGCCTATTTTAGATGGCGATTATTGCTTGACCGTTGACCATTACATGTAAGCATTTTCGTTCAGCTTCAAGGGTAATGTATAGATATTATTAATTTATAACTTATTGGGGACATTATGAATATTCGTGATCTGGAATATTTTGTTGCATTGGCTGAATATCGTCACTTTCGCAAAGCAGCTGATGCATGCAACGTGAGCCAACCGACATTAAGTGGTCAAATCAGAAAATTGGAAGATGAACTCGGCGTTATGTTATTAGAACGCACCAGTCGTAAAGTACTATTTACCCAAACTGGCATGATGTTAGTTGAACAAACCAAAGAGATCCTGCGTAATATTCAAATCCTAAAAGAGATGGCGAGCCGCCAAGGCGAAGATATGTCTGGCCCAATGCATATTGGCCTAATACCTACTATTGCCCCTTATTTATTACCGCATGTGATTACCCTACTGCACGAAACGTATCCGCAATTAGATCTCTATCTGCATGAAGCACAAACAACCAGTATTGTTTCTCAACTCGAAAATGGTAAATTGGATTGTGCCATTATTGCACAAGTTAAAGAAACTGCCCCTTTTATGGAATTACCTTTATTTGATGAGCCCATGTTTTTAGCTGTCCCCGTTGATAACGAATTGGCTAACCAAAAAAGTATCGAACTGGCGAGCTTAAAAGGTCATAAATTCCTCATGCTTGAAGATGGCCACTGTTTACGTGAACACGCTATGGGGTACTGTTTCCAAGCCGGTATTGATGAAGATAAACAGTTCAAAGCCACCAGCCTTGAGACATTACGCAGTATGATTTCTGCCGGTCGAGGCATTACCCTCTTTCCTGAACTTGCTGCACCCAATGAACGTGTTCGTGATCGCATCTGCTATATCCCGTGTACCAATCCTGTTCCGGTACGGAGTATCGCACTCATTTACAGGCCAGGTTCCCCCCTCCGCTCACGTTATGAAACCATTGCGAAAATGATCCGTGAACATATGCCAGCTGTCTTTAAAGAAAAAGATAAATTAATAAAATCAGCCAGCTAAAAATCAATCGTTAATCAAGAAAATAGCTAACTAACTAAATAAGTAATTAAGTAAATAACCAAGTAACGACTGCCTTTTCAATTAAGATTTGTTTGTAAATGAAAAATATAAAATTAAGCGGGGTTCGAGCCCAACAAAAAGAAAAAACGCGACGAACATTAATCGATACAGCATTCAACCAATTAAACGCTGAACAAGGTTTTGCAAGCTTAAGTTTACGTGAAGTAACACGCGAAGCCGGCATTGCCGCCACTTCATTTTATCGCCATTTCCGCGATATGGACGAATTGGGGTTGGCCATGGTTGATGAGAGTGGCTTAACATTGCGTCAATTGATGCGTAAAGCACGTAAACGTATCGAAAAAGGAGGCAGTGTTCTACAGACATCGGTCACCACCTTTATTGAATTTATCGATAAAAACCCTAAAGTCTTTTTGCTCTTATTACGTGAAAAAGCAGGCACATCTTCTGCTTTCCGTTCTGCCATCGAAAGGGAAATCCAGCATTTTATTGTCGAACTGGTCGATTATTTAGATAATGCCAACAATATGCCACATCATTACAATAAAGCACAAGCCGAAGCGATGGTGACGATAGCTTTTAATGCTGGTGCGGCCGCCATTGATCTCGATGCTAAACAACGAAAAGATTTGATTGCCGAATTAATTTTTCAATTACGTATGGTATCGCGTGGTGCCTATTATCTTTACCGTCGAGAATTGGTAAATCGCTCATCAAGTTTGCCGTCCCCTGACAAGAGTTAAGCACACCATTTTGCAAGCGAGTCAGCATATCATGATTAATGGCTTAACGTACTTTTAATCACGACTGATCACTACTTTTAATCAGTACGTTGAATAAATAGTCACAAGTCATAGCCATAATGCTAAAAACAACTGGTTTTATTATATTAACTGTATATAATTACATGTATAAATATTAAAAACAGGATGACTATATGAGACCGTTAACGGATCGTCAGCAGCAAATTTATGATTTAATTAGAAGAAACATTATCGATACCGGAATGCCACCTACTCGCGCTGAAATTGCTAAACAGCTCGGTTTTCGTTCTGCCAATGCTGCCGAAGAACATTTAAAAGCCTTAGCCAGAAAAGGAGCGATTGAGATGATTGCCGGTTCGTCACGCGGTATTCGTCTACTCCTTGAAGAAAACAATAAAAAAGAACAAAAAGCATCCGCAAATGACGAAGGTTTGCCATTAATTGGTCGTGTTGCTGCCGGCTCACCGATTTTGGCACAAGAACATATTGAACGTCATTACCATATCGATCCACATTTATTCAAACCTTGTGCTGACTTTTTGCTGCGCGTACGCGGTATGTCAATGAAAAACATTGGTATATTAGATGGCGATTTATTAGCCGTACATAAAACAGAAGAAGTGAGAAACGGCCAAGTTGTCATCGCCCGTATTGATGACGAAGTCACCGTAAAACGATTATCCCGTCATGGCAAGCACGTTACTTTACTTGCCGAGAATGAGGATTTTCCCCCTATCGAAGTCGATTTAAATGAACATGATTTTGCGATTGAAGGCATTGCAGTCGGCATCATCCGTAATGGTACGCAATAAGCGACAAATTAAGGTTGATAATAGAATATAACTTATCCAAATTATAGTTTATAATGAGCACCATCATTGTCAAGAATGAGAGTGGTTAGCGGATTATCTAATCGCCATCCTCAAGCTCATTGATAAAAAGGAGCGATCAATTATGTGGCTATTTTGGATATATGAATGCTTAGGATTAGCAGCAGTACTCGGGCTGATATTTGCCTACTGCCGTTTTCGTAAACAGGGTTTTTGGGCCTTTCTCTGGAAATATCTAAAATGGGTAGCCTGTACCGTGCTTGCGGTTTGGTTATTAATTGCCATTTTATGTTGGCATCATTTATATAATTCAGCTCACTGTTATTTCCGGGGCGTGAGTATGCATGCTAATACCAAATATTCGTTTTACTTAAATGAATGCCAAATCGAAACACCAAGTGGTGCATATATTCCTATTGAACGATCCCGAGCTTTACCAGGTTCATCAGAACATAATTTAGATGATACACATATGGATAATAGTTATTAATCTATTCGCTATTATCCCTCATAACCGTTTATGCTATGCCAGCCATGCTTATATTGATAATTATCCTTACTAATGATCATGAATAAGGATTGATGATAGGGCGTGCAAAGTAAGTGGATTATAGCGCCTATCCAATAATCAACAGGCGACAGCAATAAGTCGCTGGTTAGACTATCGACTAACTGGAATATCTTGGTGACTAAAATAATTTATTGGCGGGCTATCTTAGTAATTAAAATAGTTTAGTGGCGCGAAATAGCTTAGTAACTAAAATAGCTGAGTGGCGAGATATCTTGATGACGAATCTATCTTAGTCGATAAGTTTAGGTATTAGTACTTATTCCTAAAAGATAACAGAAAACAAAATACACACTGTTAATAACTTTCAGAACTACTACCCATTTCAATCAGTTTTCTCTGATAAACCAAACTAACAATAGATAATAAAAACTAGATGATAGAGTGAAGTACACTAAAATCGCTTTGCTAATATATCCCACCGCCTGCCATCAGTGGGATAATCTGATCTAACTCAGCTAAGAGCTAACGATCAGTCATAATTTTTGTCCAATTACGCGTCATAATCCGATCCACCTTTGGTGGCATGACTTGTAAGGAAAACAGCTTCTGCATTGTTGCTTCAGATGGATAAATAGCGGGATTATTCTTAATCTCATCATTTAAATATGGCTTTGAAGCCGGAATGGCATTCGCATAAAAAACATGATTACTAATATCGCCAATCACATCAGGTTCTAATAAATAATTGAGAAACGCATAAGCCGCTTCTTTATGCTTAGCATCTTTTGGCATAGCAAAGACATCAAAATAAGCAATTGCGCCTTCTTTTGGAATGACATAATTAACGTTCACACCATTTTTGGCTTCAACCGCAGCTTGAATACCCTGCATAATATCGCCCGACCAACCAACTGCGACACAAATATCGCCATTAGCTAAATCATTAATAAATTTCGAAGAATGAAAATACCGAATATATGGTCTTGCTTCCTGCATAAAATCAGTGGCCAATTTATAATCTGCTGGATCTTGGCTATTTGGATTCTTGCCCAAATAATTCAATACCGTTGGAAAGATTTCGCTAGGGGCATCTAAAAATGCCACACCACAACTGGATAATTTACGCAAATTGTCAATCTTTAAGACTAAATCCCAACTATCAACAGGGGCATCACCCCCTAACACTGCTTTGACTTTATCAACGTTATAACCTATTCCGGTAGTTAACCACATATAAGGAATAGCATAGCGATTGCCCGCATCATGATTGGCTAACATTTTAAGTAAATTTGGATCAAGATTCTGATAGTTTGGTAATTTGCTTTTATCTAACGGCTCAAAAATCCCCGCTTGTGCTTGCCGTTCTAGAAAACTGTCCGTCGGCACCACCAAATCAAAACCTGTATTACCTGCCATTAATTTACTTTCTAAAACCTCATTCGAATCAAATACATCATAAACCACTTTGATACCGGTTTTTTTCTCAAAATTAGCTAACGTATTTGGCGCAATATAAGATGACCAGTTATATATATAAACTATTTTATCTTCGGCATTAGAAAGAAAAGAGAAAACAACTAAGAGAGTAGCCATCGCTACTTGAAACCATTTAAAAATATTAAACATCCACGCGATCCTCAGAAAGTGCATAATCACTTAGAAAAATCGAATAACAATCTGAATTAATAGGCAGATTAACACAGAACCAAACTTTGCTGGTCAGACAAAGCACGGTAAGCGCGAGCCAAATAGTGGGGAACTGAATTTGGAAAAATCTATTTGATAAAAGGAAACCACCCTCGCTTTACAAAACAAAGAATACTGCGATAGTTAATCTTTTACCATCTTTATTTCATGAATATATAAATTTATTTACATAAAATAATCAATATATTAGCGAGATAAATAATCAAATGATTATTTATTATGCATATGAATTAACCCAGAATTTCTTGCTCAACAAAAAAATAGGCAATCTCTCTTTCTGCCGACAATAATGAATCCGAACCATGTACCGCATTTTCAGTCACACTATCGGCAAAATCATAACGCAATGTTCCAGCTAATGCTTTAGCGGGATCAGTTGCGCCCATTAATTCACGATAACGATACACCGCATTTTCCCCCGCTAACACTTGCACAACAATAGGACCTGATGTCATAAATTTAATCAATCCATCAAAAAAAGGTTTCCCAGCATGTTCAGCATAAAATCCTTCAGCTTGTTTTTGGGTAAGTTGTACCATCTTTAAAGCAACAATCTTAAGCTTTGCCTGAATAATTCGCGATTCAATCGTACCAAGCAGATTTTTTCTGACCGCATTGGGTTTGATCATTGAAAAAGTTCGTTCCACATGTAACGTTTGATCGCAAGACGATCCAGCACCATTTGACATCATAATCGTTCCTCTTATTCTAATCTAAAGGTAAGGCGAGCGATTTGCCCACTCTCATCTAACAATAATACATTATGTGAGCCTTTATGGGTATTTGCCGATAACGGCAGTTCTAATGATTCATTATCATTTAATTGTGCCACTAAATGACCATCTAAAAACCACCATTTATTCCCCATTCCACCTTGATGATTCAGTTTTAGTCTCACTTCTTGCTGATTTGGCAGCGCTTTTATCACCTGCTGATCGCGTAATCCGGTAATCATCAGCGGTAAAAAAACATCTTGCCCAAATACGGGGCAATCTTCAGCAACCGGTGGCAGCAAAGCGGTTCGGCGCTCATTGGGTAATAACCAATTTTCTAAAGCAATTGGCCACAGCGCGATCTGTTTAGGATGAACATGGCTACAATCTGCTGCCGTCCGTTTACCTTGATCATTAAGCCAAATGGTCAACCAACCCGAGCGATAACTATTATTATTCAAAACCACTAAAGAATCTAAAGTCGGTGGAATCATATTATCCAAAATCCACGCCTGTTTTTGCCGATGACAATTGGCATCGCCCTCTACTAGTTTTTGCCCCGATGGCCAACAAATCAATGTCGATGTGACCGAATCAGGTTGAGGCTCAATAGGTAATAAGCGATTTAATCGACGCTCTTTATTCAATAAAATGGCATTCACTTGTTGTAAAATAGGCACCGCCGTTACCATCCCATATTGACCAACGACGGGGGTACCATCTGGCCGCCCAACCCAAATACCGATCAAATAGCGTGGATTAATACCTATTGCCCATGCATCACGATAACCATAACTGGTCCCTGTTTTATAAGAAAGATTATTTTGCTTACTCAGCATCTGCTTAGTAATCCAAGCACTGCCTGCAGTCAATAAACTCTTTTCGGTTAAGATAGATTCACGGGTAAACCGTAACGGACTGACATTACCTTGCCGCGCAAACGCACTATAGGCGGTCACAAGATCATTCATCCGCAACGAAGTACCACCCAAAATATAGGAAATATTGGGATCATTACCGGCTGACACTAACGGCAACCCAACATTGGCCAACTTACTGGCAAACCGTTTTGGTCCATAAAGCTCAATAAGCTGTACCGCCGGCAAATTTAATGATTTTTGCAACGCTTCGGTCGCACTGACGGGGCCAAAAAATCCCTCATCAAAATTGGTTGGCCGATAACTTGAATTAACGCGTGGTACATCTTGCAATAATGAAGCAGAATGAATCATCCCCTCATCAATGGCCAGAGCATAAATAAACGGTTTTAGTGTCGAGCCGGGCGAACGCAAGGCCGTTATCATATCGACCTGTCCCGAACGCTCACTATCATTAAAGTCTACCGACCCCACATACCCCTTCACTTCCATGGTGGTGTGATCAACCACTATGATGGCTAAAGAATTTTTGGGCGGCAATTGATGCTTCCAATTCATCGCTGCATCTTCTAATGTGTATTGCAGTGAAGGATCGATAGTCGAATGAATTAGCATTTGCTTAGGATATTGCTGGCTTAATCGCCTTGCCAATAATGGCGCTAACTGCGGCGTTTTACGCGGATACGCCCACACCTCATCATGGCGAATTTGTGCAATCATCTCAGCCGGCCAAACCTGATTGGCGGCTAAACGATCTAACACTTTATCTCTCGCTTGCTGAGCTCGTTCAGGATAGCGATCCGGTCGGAGACGACTTGGTGCTTGGGGTAAAACCGCCATCAGTACCGCTTCGCTCGGCGTCATCTGATTTGGTGGCTTACCTAAATAGGACCAACTGGCTGCACCAATGCCTTCAATGGTACCGCCATAAGGCGCATAATTGATATAAAAAGTGAGAATATCGCGTTTACTATAATGCCACTCTAACTGTAACGTCCGAAAAATCTGCTTCAATTTTCCCATTACAGTGCGATCATGAGGATCCAAGATTCTGGCCACCTGCATAGAAAGCGTACTGCCACCCGAAATAATCCGACCATTAGTGAGATTTTGCCAAGCCGCACGCAGTAATGCTAAGGGATTGATCCCCATATGATCATAAAAATAGCGATCCTCGTAATTGAGTAATGCATCAAAATAATAATCAGGCACCTCATCTAGGTTAACCGAATAACGCCAAATCCCTTTATTATCGGCAAACCGCCATAAGGGTATATTATCATCCGCCAAAATAGTTTGTGTTGTCCGGCTAGGATTAATGGCTAATGGAAATAAACAATCCGCCAGCCAAAAAACGCCGAATAAACTAGACAACAACAGTAAAAAGACAATGAGCAGCTTAGCTATACGTCGCGTTATGCTTATCACGATGTTTCAGAATCACTATACGTTTATGTAAAAAATTAGCGGGTAGATCCAAGTACTGCAGACTAACAAAGAGCAACTGATCCGTCCCGCACTTAATGCATTTCTATTCTATGCTAATTACCCAAGCAAACTATTTCGCCAGCGACAGCTGGCGAATATCCGGTAGCAAAGTGGCGTTTATAAGACGCCACCTTAACGCGCTGTTATTTTTTTCGTTCAGTAATCGACATCATATCAGGTGACTTACCAATCGCAAACCATTCTGGGTGATACATAGATTCCACATAAGGGTAAGGAATCGTATAATCCCCGGCGGTCACCGCTCTGGCTAAATAGGCCACACGTTTATGATAATAATCACTAATCGCAACAGCCGCCACATAACGATCATCGCGATATTCTTGATATTTCACATCGCTATTATCTTCATTTTGCAATAAGTTAGCCAAGCCAGGAATCTCTAATAAATTGATGCTGCTATTCATCAGATTTTGATTTTCTAACTCAAGCCCTGCCGGTAAAAAGTCAATGATAAGCGCATCGTTAATCATCTTTCGTGAATTAACATCCAGTAACACTAATACCAGATCGCCAACTTTGAGTTGATCAGGCTTAATCTCTTTACCCTTGTTATTGTAATAAGAACGTTTGATAGTCAAAATATTATTATTGGCTGTCGGTGCTGGCGCCTTTTTAGCATAGCCAGATAGCGAAAACTTCATATATAACGGACTATTACCTAGCGGATTGGCTATGGTCAACCCTTGTGGCGATGTAAACGTGCGCACCAGCGCTTTATCGGTTTTTATCGTGTTACCATTTAGTTCAGTGACAAACTGTTGCGCGGCACGATGCTGATCAATCAGCCAACCCGCGATAAAGAGCGCATTTAATTCTTGCGTTGAAAAATAGCGTTTATCATTTAATAAATCCGATAATCCAAATAAATAACTGCTCTGTTTATCAACGTCTACATCATTTTCAATTAAAAGCGCTAAGACTAAAGCTTGATCACGTACCGTACTACCATAATCACCTAACCAATAATATTGATCATCGCGGTGAATCGTTGGTAACATTGACATCAGGTTATCAAACAGATTTTCAAAGCCTGCCAGTTTAGCCGCTAACGCCAGTTGCACTAAAGGTAATGGCGATTTGACCACTTTGCTATTGGCTGTCACTTGTTGATACATGCGATTAATTTCGTTACGAATTGCTGGCGTGATTTTATTCTGTTTGACTAAAATCATCGCAGCATAAGCCTTTGTGGCAAATTGGCTATAATCATTGACTTCGCTATCATAATAACTTTGCATATTATAAAAAGCGCTATTATCGTAAATATATTCGCCTATTCGTTTCATCGCTTGTTCTAACGCACTATTGTTAACTTGATAACCGCGCTCTTTGGCCTGCAATAAAAAGTCAGTCGCATAAACTGTCAACCAATACTCTTCATTGCTTTCTCGGGTCCATAAACCAAAACTACCATTATCACGTTGCATTGACAAAATACGATCAATACCTAACTGCACTTTTTCACGACGCTTCTCATCGGAATCCGTTTTTATGCCTAATGCTGCCAGCTGTTCTTGGTTGGCATATAAAGATGGATAGAGTCCACTAATTGTCTGCTCCAAACAGCCATAAGGATAAGCAAAAAGAGTGGTAATATATTGAGCAATATTGAGCGGCGGTTGATTCGAAACAATCAATTTCGAGCTGATAGTATTATCAATCAAATCAATGGTTGCCGCGGCGGGTAATGTCCATTTTTCGCCCCCTTTCAGCGCCACAGCATAGTTCTTAACTGTCGCGGCATACGCTGGCCTTACTCCGATTTGCCACGATCGCGATAAGCGATAATCGCTCCCATCTTCTAGCGTAACCCCTTTTATGGTGAGATCAATATTACCTTGTCCATAACCATAACCAGCCACAACCGGAATCTGAATAATTTGTCGCTGATTGTTCGCTAAAGTCAACATCGATGTGTTGATCTTATCTTGCGAGACCAATCCTGACGCGGTAATCGCTAACTGGATATTTTGGCGTTTACCACTCAAATTATTCAGCTCTAAAGCCAACATCGCGTGATCGCCACCGGCTAAAAATCGTGGTGTAGAAAGCTCAGCCACAATTGGTGCCGCAACTATCATGGATTGTTCAGCTTTACCAAAGCGGTCATCATCCCATACTTGCGCCATTAATCGCAATTCACCATTGAAATCGGGCAGCGCCAGTTCGACCACGCCTTCCCCTTTATCATCTAATTCAATCGTTTTTAATTGCTGAGCCACAATATTGGCTACCGTTAATGGTTTTTTACCACCGGACACATCCATACCATCACCACCAAAGCTCATCTTAACTTGGCGGCCACTGCCTTCAATTAATCGACCATAAACATCATAGAGATCAACATCATAACGTTTACGTCCTAAGAAGGCGCTATAAGGATCCGGTGTCACAAAATTGGTAATATTTAATACGCCCGCATCGACGGCTGAAACCAACGCGGTCACTTTGTGATCTTTCTTGAGTGCTTTCGGATCCAACTTCACCTTGATCGCAACTGTTTTTTCGGGTTCTGTCTTTTTCGGGGCATCCAGCGTAATCGCAAGCTGTCTATCGGTGGTATCTAACGGTAAATAGAGCAAACCAATCGCCCGTTTAATTGTCTGCACTTCGGCATTTGTCGATGGGCGAATAATCATTGTGCTAATATAGATATCATGTCGTTGCCAATTTTCGATTGGAATCTCGACATCAAGGCCTGTGTCGCTAACCGTAATATCTTGTTTCCAGAGCATGCCATCATTGGTTTCTAATGCAATATAGCCCGCACCAGCAACAGGCGCTTCGACATGGACCTTAGCAGTATCGCCCGCTTTGTAATAACTTTTATCTAAACTCAATTTCACTTGATCAGGACGAACAGCTGTAGTACCGCCCGTATTATCTTCCCAATCGTAACCGCACCAAAATCGAATACTACTGATAATATTATTTTTGGTATCGACAATTTCAATACGGTAAGAGCCATAGTCATCGGGCAGATAACTCACTTTCGCCGTCCCTTTATCAGGGATAGAAAGTTTTTCTTCAGAGAGCGTAAATTCTTTTAAATTCTGTCGGCTTTCCCAGCCATCATCATCTGACCATGTCCAATAAGAATCATGACGTTCCCGAACAATACGCGCTTTTAACGCATTGGTGGCCAGTTTTTGCCCTTCATTATTAATATAGGCGACCTCAAATTCAGCGACATTGCCACGGTCAATGGTTGGTCGATTCTCATAACGATCAGACGACCAATCATAATAAGGCGATTCACTAAATAGCGCTCGGATAGCCGGCATTTGCGCGGCTGGCCACACGATTTGACTTGCCGTCCGTGTCACTGGGCGGCCACCGTCATCAAGCAGACTCGTTTGCAAAATCACATTAACTGGCGAACGTATATCACGCCAATCGCGACTGTCCACACTCACTTGGGTGACACCATTACTGTCTAACTGTTGATCGACTTCATCAAGTTGATGATTAATGCCGGTATCTGTCACGGCACCGATTTTATAACCTTCAAGTTCAGGCAACTCATCCACCTTTTTAAGGTATACATTGCCCTGTATGGTATTGTCAGATGCTGGCGCACCATACAGATACCAACCTTTGATATTAAAATCAATGCTATCATCCATCAAAATTGGATTTTTAGAAGGCACATTGATTTCCATCGCCATGCGTTCCGGTAAAAATTCTTCAACTGAAAATTTATAATAACGGTAATCATCATCACCTAAATTAAAGCGAAATGCCCATTTCCCGGTTGCCGCATCATTTGGAATAGTATATTTGGTTTGGTAAAAACCGTGTTGATTGACGATCTTTTGATTATTTGCCGGTTGCCAAACAAAATCTTTTACAGATTGCCCATCCGGCGAAATCACATCGACTTTGATCGGTTGGTCAGGTAAAAGGCGGCCATCCGCATCACGTAATAGCGCATTTAAATAAACTGTTTCGTTAGGTCGATAAAGATCACGTGGACCAAACGCAAAGAGCTGTTTGGCATAATATCGGCTTCCGGTAAGATTAAATTCGCTCAAATTTAACGCATTACGATCCAAATTGACAAACGATGTCTGTTGACCGTCAGTCGCGGTTAATAAGGCATAATCACTTGCTTTGGTGAGATTGACAACCGCATAGCCTTGCTTATCCGTTTTTACCGTGATTGTCTTACACTGTTTCTGTTTATTACTGTTGTTATTAGACGAGCTATTATTAGACGAACTGTTATTAACCGAGTTGTTATTAATTGAATTGTCACTCACCGAGTTGCTATCACGGATCGCTTTATTACAAAACAGGGATAATTGCACATTAGGTAACACGGCACCATTATCAAGTGCATGCGTTAATATCGACAGTTTATCTTTTTCATAAAGGTGCGCTGCCACACCAATATTACTAATAGAAAACAGTGTGGCAGGATTAGAATAGTTATAGCTCCCCGCTTGATTCATCACGGCTATATAGACGCCTTCTTGTTGTAAGACTTGAATCGAAGCTAAATTAATTAACACAGTTTCTTGTGCATTACGGCGCGGATTAAGATCAAAGCGCGATGAATAAATCAAATCCATATAACGGCTCAAGGTTTTCGCATTCCACGTCTGTACTTGATTCATCATCCCAAAATCAGCCATAAAATCAGTCAGTTTTTCCGGTTTGATTTTAAAAAAATTGACATCGACTTTATCGACATTCAAGGTGACAACCGGCAAACCGCTCATCGATTTTTTCGGTAATAAAAATCCTTTGCTAGCAAAACCAACCATTGGTTGACGATCTTGTGTCGTAATTTCGGATTGATAAAGATTTTTTAAGCGACTATCGTTAATGGCTAATAACATTTTATCAACCGTTAAGGTCAGCTTACGATTAGGGGCTAAATAACGATAGCGGAGCTCTAAGCCATTATCAGACAATTCCCATGCTCCATCAACATAACCACTTTCGTTATCAACTAAACGAACTAAATTGGCAAAATTTTGTTTAGGACTTAAGGGGACCGAAAAAGTGATCACAAGCGTGCTCGATCCATCCAACATCACTTCAGAACTATCAATTACGCGGAAAGGTGTATCATGATACTTTTTGATTAACGCAGCATCGGGGGAAAATTTGCTCGGCTGATCAATGGCTTGATCGGTGCTCTTGTTATCCGTTGTAGTTGCGACGGTCTGTTTATCATTTTCTGGCGCAGTTACAGGCTTATTTTTTTCATCACAACCCAATAAAACCAACAACAAACTTACCACTACTAATTGCTTAATAAATAGCCTCATGTATGTCTCACTTTCACTGAAAAAATCCCTACTATTAGAGTCTAATAGTGCTATCTATACCCATTAATCTTATAGATGATGAACACGGTTCCGCCAACGATCGTCGGCGGAATGTAAAAAAGTCACCTTACTTCACATAGAAGATAACGGATGTGGGCACATTATGCACTGCTTATAGTGATTTAGCAAAAGATGTTTTAATCGGCTGAAAACTTAATAAGTTTGAAAAGAAACAGACAGTTAAAATAATCGTTATTGCAATGCACAGGGTTGATTTGGTGTCACCAATTTTTTCAGTAAAAAATTCAAAATCACCCCATAAAGTGGTAAAAAGAATAATCCACAAATAAAAATTTTAAAGCCATAATCCATCATGGCAATTTCTAACCAATGTGTCGCCATAAATTCATCATTGCTGTGATAAAATGCAATGGCGAAAAAGAGCACCGTATCAATGGCATTACCAAATACCGCCGACGCGGACGGCGCAACCCACCATTTTTGATTTCGACGTAAATAGTTAAATACCGTAATATCCATCAACTGCCCAACCAAATAAGCGGCAAAGCTGGCTAACGCAATGCGGAAGATGAACAGATTAAAATCCGCTAACGCAGCAAATCCCATCCAATGTCCATCAAAAAATAATACCGAAATCAGGTAAGAGAGCAGCAATGCCGGTATCATCACCACAAAGATAATACGCCGAGCCAGACTCGCACCAAAAATACGAATCGTTAAATCGGTCGTTAAAAAAATAAATGGAAAGGTAAATGCGCCCCACGTCGTATGAAAACCAAAAATCTCAAACGGAATTTGTACTAAATAATTACTTGAAGAGATCACTAAAATATGGAAAAAAGCTAACCAGCCTAAGGCTTTCGTTTGGCTAGGCAGCGTAAACGTATGCGCCGTAGTGGTATCGGTTGTATGCAAAGAATGTGGCATCTTATTTTGCCTCCTTTGATTGTAAATATTCATTGAGTCCTTTGTCGCGTAACAAGCAACTTGGGCATTGACCACAGCCCCCTTCGACACCGTAATAACAGGTATGGGTATGTTGTTTGACATACTCAAGGTAACCTAATTGATCAGCTAATGCCCAGGTTTCGGCTTTTGTTAAATACATCAATGGTGTTTTCACATTAAATGCATAATCCATGGACAGATCCATCGTCACATTCATTGATTTAATAAAACGATCACGGCAATCAGGGTAACCGCTAAAATCGGTCTCGCAGACACCCATAATAATGTCATGAATACCTTGTGACTTGGCATAACTGCCCGCCAACAATAAAAATAATGCATTACGCCCATCGACAAAGGTATTGGGGTATTGACTTGCTTGATTTGCTGCAGACGATGGGTTGGACGAAGTCACATGCGCCGGTTGGATCACTTGCGATTCATCCATCAAAGCATTATTCGTGACTTGCTTAATCACTGAAGTATCGATAACAGTTTGTTTGATACCGAGATCATTCGCGATCCATTGCGCTTTTTCTAATTCAATCGCATGGCGTTGTCCATAATAAAAGCTGATCGCTTCGACCTGTTGCTGACCATAATCCGCGATGGCTTGCAATAAACAGGTAGTGGAATCTTGTCCACCCGAAAAAATAACTAACGCACGACGATTTCGCTGCGGCCCAACAAAATCGGCATGGGAATGAGCAGTCTGACACATAACCAAAAATCCTCTAAAAACAATAATTATTCAAATAAATAGTTGATATGCTTATCACGTCGAATCTTTCACCCAAAAACAGCGCCCTCGCCATTACGCACCCAAAGGGCAGCATCATGCAGTTGGCAACCTACAGCGAACTAAAACATAAGCAGCATCGATAAGATTTGCCCGATAATTTTTACCGCTTACACCTATCTTTAGGAATAACAGATATAGCGCGCCTTAATAGCGTTTGTCGGCGCAATAGCGTGATCTCTTTACTGCAATAAATAGTGCAGTAAACAACGCAATAAACAATACGATAAAATCGTCACCATGGGTGATGATTAACGGTTATCCACTTTTTCGGGGTAAAGATCATGATTGGCTAAGCGCGCAAACGCGACGTCCTGCCATTTGGTACCCGCTTGACCGTAATTAGCATAAGGATCAATCGAAATCCCGCCGCGTGGTGTAAACTTACCCCACACTTCGATATATTTCGGTTCCATCAACTTAATCAGATCTTTCATGATGATATTGATACAATCTTCATGGAAATCGCCATGATTACGAAAGCTAAACAGATAAAGCTTCAGGGATTTACTTTCGACCATTTTGCTATTAGGTACATACGAAATGTACAACGTGGCAAAGTCAGGTTGCCCAGTAATTGGGCAGAGAGAGGTAAATTCGGGACAATTGAATTTAACAAAATAGTCGTTATCTGGATGTTTGTTATCAAATGTCTCGAGTATTGCAGGTGAATAGGTTTGTGGGTAGCGAACAGATTGATCGCCAAGTAATGTTATTTTATTCATATCAGTTCCATAGTTTTTTATCGTGGGAAGGTTACGAACCACGCAGTAAAGCGGCGTTACCATACACGTTTTTATTTCAAAAGTCTATACCGATTCAAAGCCCGTTTATTGAAAGTAATTTGCTCAGATGAATATAAAATTTTGACATAAACATCGTATAGTTCTGAAACATCCAAATAGATAATTTGCCGTTTTTGGGGTAAAACTAACCTTTACCCAAAAGTGAAAGGTAAAAATGATGGCTAAAATACATCGCTAACAGTAGTGGCCAACTGTTTAGCTAGCCACTGTTGTTTATTAAACGCTTATTGACTAAGTAAATATTCACCAAATGGCATAACAAAATTACGGAGTAACACAGATAAATGTTACCCAATCAGCAGAGAGATACGACTTATAAATTTGACCATCGTCAATCCTAATTTGAGCCAGATATGAGGGGTACAGAGGTTGTTCAGCTGGCCATACACTTATACGCGAGGATGAGTTCTTGTAAAAATCAGTATAGGGGTAATAATCACGGCCATTACTGAGCATTGCCATATTCCCCCACTCAGCAAACAGCCCGCCGCCAATTTGCCTTGTGTAAAACTTAGTTCCTTGACTTCCTAAACTGCCTATCCAAGCAAAACTATAGTAGGAGTCATCACTATTAGCGTTAGTCAGTTCAGCAATAGTTGGAAAGCGATAGCCCGCGCCATAACGGCTACAATAATTTGCATTATAACCACTATTACCCCCATTGCCATCATTACTTGTAAAACCAAAACGAACGATAAACCATTTGCTCAGCTTAAAACTATAAAGTTTCGTTCTTTTGCCATTGGTATTGGCATATAAAGTAAAGGTGGTTGGTACCGCGGTCGCCGCTTGCTCAGACGTTGCCCCATCTCTTGGGCCGGTCAAGGCCACTTTTGCCACATTGCCGCTCCCAGTGATGGATAGACGCAGCCCCGAACTGGCTGGCTCTGCCTCGTAAGTCACATCGCTCACGGCCGCACCATTTTTGTAAAGAAGTGTAAAGAATAGAATGGATTAGTGGTGAATAGGTCGATGCGTGATCCGCTGATGATTATCAGCGGAGTGATGGCGATCAGTTAGCTAAACAGCTTATTAATTTGCCTTGAGATCTTTATAATATTGCGCTAATTTTGATTGTGCTTCGGTCAATTCGGCTTTATCTTTCAATAATTTTGCCTCTTGCTTGGCCATTTTTTCGGCATCGCCTTTCAATTGTGCCGCTTTTAACTCTTTCATGCGTTCTGCAACTTCGTCCGTTTTATCCTGCACTTGCTTTTTGTATTTTGTTTCTAAATCGCTATCTTTACAATAGTTGTTCACATCTGATAGCGCCTTTTCTAATCCTGCCACTTGATAGCTGTTATTGTGCTGTTTTGCTTCGTCAATTTTAGTTTGTAGCAGCTGTTTTTTGTTAGCACAGGTCGTGCCTTCTGATCGATCATGGTTAGCCGCGTAAACCTGCGCGCTATAAACGGTGCCACATAGCGCAACAACCAATGTCATCACAGCCAATTTACCGACTCTTTTTTTACCGACTATTTTTTGAGTTTTTGTTATTGATTTCATACAATTTCCTTATAAATTTGTTATTTTTGTTATCATCGCCACTTAGCGGTGCAGCTACTCAATCATTTTCGCAACTGAACAGAATCCACTTTATGATCTTGTTTTTTAGTTAAAATTAGACTTGCCCGTTCTCGGGTAGGTAAAATATTTTCCACTAAATTAAGTTCATTAATATCACGCCAAACCCGATTCGCAATCGCCAATGCTTCTTGCTCTGGGAGCTGTGAATAATGGTGAAAATAGGAGTTAGGATCGATAAACGCCCCTGCGCGGAATTTCAAAAAGCGATTGACATACCAATCATGCAGTAACGGTATTTCGGCATCGACATAAATCGAAAAATCGACATAATCAGAGATAAAAACACGGTTAGTCGCTTGGGCACAATTCGCCGTACCTTGCAAAACATTCAACCCTTCTAAAATCAAAATATCAGGGTGATCAATGTTGATCTCCTCACCATCGACAATATCATAGACCAAGTGCGAATAAACGGGCGCCTTAACGTCTGACTGGCCTGATTTGACATCGGTCACAAATTTAAGCAATTTTTTAATATCATACGATTGTGGAAAACCTTTTTTATTCATCAAACCATGTTTTTCAAGGTACTGGTTGGGATATAAAAAACCATCCGTTGTAACTAAAGCAACTTTACGGTGCTCTGGCCAACGGGTTAATAACGCTTGCAACACACGTGCGGTGGTACTTTTGCCGACAGCCACACTCCCCGCAATACCGATGATATAAGGCGTTTTGTGTCGTTTTCCTAAGAATTTGGACAAAATAACTTGCCGTGAAAGATTATTACTGATGTAGTAATTCAGTAATCTTGAAAGAGGTAAATAAATTTCGCTGACTTCGTCGATGGATAGATCTTCATTAATACCTTGTAATGACAGCAGATCTTTCGCGGTTAAGGTCATGGGCACCGCATTACGCAAACTTGCCCACTCTTGGCGATTAAATTGCATATAAGGGCTTAAATGATGACTCATAATGTTATCTGTTATTTTAAATGATCATGGCGCCCAGATTATACATAAATTTTGCTTTTTTCAATCACAATTTTATGCCGCACAGACCGCTTATCAGCATGACAAGGCGCACAGGATAGCGTGAGTATGCATAGCTATCTGCATAAGTTACTGCTAAAATGACACAAATACTTATTCATTAATGAGCAGATAGAAACACTATGTTAAAAAACAGGACGAAACCAAAAAAGAGTCGTCAAGAGATCAATGACGCCTCGTGGGAGTTAAAACGTAAACGTAAGCATAAAGGGCGACCAAGCGGTTCGCGTTTTAACAATGGTGAGCAGCACGCTACCGGTACCACTCATCAGCCACCACGCGATCCCCATATTGGCAGCAAAAAACCGATTTCGTTAATTGCCCCCCAACCGATCACAGCAAACCGTGCGGCATTAGAGCAGATGAATGCTAAAGCGTCAGCACCAACTGGCAACGTGAAGCATAAATCATCATTGCAACCTAAAACAAAATTGTCACCAGAGCAAGAATTGGCGCAACTTGATGACGATCCAAAATTGGAGCAGCTGCTTGATTTCGTCGAACAAGGTAGTAAGCTAACCGATGAAGATCAACAATACTTGAATAACAAACTCGATCGTATTGATCAGTTAATGCGGCAATTAGGTTATCTGGACGATGACGATAATAGTGATCATGATCCTTATGATGAGCCCAAAGAAGATATCGTCAGTTTATTAAAACGTTACTAAAATACCCATAGGCATAAACAGAATGCTAATGTTAATCATGATCAGTTTATACAGCGGATTATTCATTTGCGTTCTGTTATATCTAAAAAAAAGCCATAAATTAAAAAAACACGCAATAACAGCAATAATGACCAATAATTATGGAAAAAACAATAATTATGGAAAAAGCAATGTCAAACAGCGAGCCAAACGCAAATAAGCTTGCCAACCCAACCGCGACTGAAAGCACAATCGATCACACCATTTGGGATCAAGCGTTAATTGAGAAATATAATTATTCAGGCCCAAGATATACCTCTTACCCGACCGCCCTTGAATTTAACGAAAATTTTTCTGAGCAAGATTTTATCGCGGCGGCCAATCTTTACCCTAACCGCCCTTTATCGCTTTATGTGCATATTCCATTTTGTCATAAACTCTGTTATTTCTGTGGTTGCAACAAACTGGTTACGCGCCAAACCGATAAAGTCACGCGGTATTTAGATAGATTAGAACACGAAATCGCTAACCGTGCGCCCTTATTTGCCGATCGAACCGTCGTCCAAATGCATTGGGGGGGCGGTACACCGACCTTTTTGACCGATGCCGAAATTTCGCGCTTAATTACGGTGCTAAAACACCATTTTCACTTTGCCGATAAGGCCGAGATGTCCATTGAGATTGATCCGCGCGAAATTTCACCCCAAACCATCGACCATTTAGCCGAAGTGGGCTTTAATCGTTTAAGCATGGGCATCCAAGATTTCAATCATGAAATCCAACATTTAATTAATCGTGAACAAGACGAAAATCTGATTCGGGCACTGATTAAGCAAGCTCGCCACGATCACTTTCACTCAATTAGTCTTGATCTTATTTATGGCTTACCTAAACAGACCGTAACCAGTTTTGTCGAAACACTGAATAAAGTGATCGATATTGCGCCAGATCGTTTAAGTATTTTTAATTATGCCCATCTCCCTAGCCGTTTTGCCGCGCAACGCAAAATTAAAGATGCCGACTTACCTACCGCGAAACAGAAGTTGCAGATTCTACAAACCTGCATCGAAAAATTAACCGCGGCGGGTTATCGCTATATCGGCATGGATCATTTTGCCAAACCAAACGACGAACTGGCCATCGCCCAACAACAAGGTAAATTGCACCGCAACTTTCAAGGCTACACAACCCATGGCGATGCTGACTTATTAGGACTTGGCGTATCGGCAATCAGTATTTTAGGCGATAGCTATGCGCAAAATCAGAAAGAACTGAAGCTTTATCAAACCCAAATTGAGCAAACCGGCAATGCGCTTTGTAAAGGTTTTACCATGAGTTTAGATGATAAAATCCGTCGTGATGTGATCAAACAGTTAATTTGCCACTTTTATTTAGATAAAAAGCTGATTGAGGACACTTACGCTATCCAGTTTAATGACTATTTTGCCGACGATCTAAAACTACTCGCACCACTCGAAAACGACGGATTGGTCACACTGAATGCACAAACAATTCGTGTGCAACCTAAAGGTCATTTATTGATTCGCAATATCTGTATGTGTTTCGATATTTATATGCGTAAAATGGCACGCCAACAACAATTTTCGCGCGTGATTTAATTGAGATCATTATCATCATCACCATAAAAATAGACCGCCTGATAAGGAGCAAGTGTAACGTTTTTGGATAATGTGAATGCATTAGGATAGTTATTCATCAATAGCTGGAACGGGCGATCCGTGACTGTTTTGGGTAATGATACCGAATAGGTTTGATCGTGTAAATTAGCCATGACTAAAAGTGTTTGATGATGATAATGGCGTGCATAAATCCACACGTTATCGTTATTTAGATCTAAATCTTGATAATCTCCTAACGCAAAAATAAGGTACTGTTTGCGCAGGGCAATTAATTTTTGGTAACAGTAAAAGATAGAATTGGGATCGGCAAGTGCCGATGCGACATTAATGGTGCGGTAATTGTTTGCAACACTAATCCAAGGCGTACCCGTTGTGAATCCCGCATTCGCTGAATCATTCCATTGCATGGGCGTACGGCTATTATCTCGAGATTTAGTTGCTAATATCGCCATAATCTCGTCAATCGCTATCCCGTTTTGTTGCATCTCTTTGAACATATTGAGACTTTCAATATCCCGATATTGTGTAATGTCGGTAAAATTGGGATTAGTCATACCAATCTCTTCCCCTTGATAAAGGTAAGGCGTACCCTGTAAACCATAAAGTGCCATGGCCAGCATTTTGGCCGATTGATTATGGTACCTTGTCGTATTACCAAAACGGGAGACAATGCGCGGCTGATCATGATTACACCAAAACAGCGCATTCCATGCTCGATTATGCATGCCTTGCTGCCAATGCCCTATAATCTGTTTGAGTTGAACAAAATCAGGTTTAGCTAATGTCCATTTTTCACCATTTGGATAATCCACTTTTAAGTGATGAAAATTGAAGGTCATCGTCAACTCTTTCCCATCAAGCGAAGCATATTGTTGGCAATGCGCGAGTGAAGTCGAGGACATCTCGCCCACCGTGATCAGATTGTTAGGCGTGAAGAGATCGCGATTCATCTCTTGTAAAAACTGATGCACTCTTGGTCCATCCGTATAAAAACGGCGCCCGTCCCCATTTTCATCATCCGCAAAATCTTGCTGTTTCGAGATCAAATTAACCACATCTAACCTTAACGCATCGACGCCTTTATCCGCCCAAAATTGACCGATCTTTTTTAATTCTTCTCGCACGGCTGGGTTTTCCCAGTTAAGATCAGCTTGCTCAACGGCAAACAGATGTAGGTAGTATTGCTTTGAGGCCTCATCCCACTGCCACGCTTTGCCGCCAAATTTTGATCGCCAATTATTGGGCTCTTTACCTTCGCTATTGGCATCTTTCCAGATGTAAAACGATCGAAAAGGCGTAGTTTTATCAGGCGATGCTTTAAACCAAGGGTGCTCAGTCGAGGTGTGATTAAAAACCATATCCATCATGATTTTAATATCTAACTGATGTGCCTTTTCGACTAACCTGTCAAAATCGGCCAGGGTACCGTAATCAGGATTGATCGCCATATAGTCAGCAACATCATAGCCATTATCGACTTGAGGAGACGGGTAGATAGGCGTTAACCAAATCGCACTAATACCTAGCTTTTTTAGGTAGTCGAGATGTTTTATGATGCCTTGTAGATCACCAGTAGCTCGCCCATCGGTTGCTTGAAAGCTTTTGGGATAGATCTGATAGATAGTGCCGGTTTTCCACCAAGGTAAACTATTTTGTGACATAGGTTCTCCCTAACTGCGCGATAAATTCGTTATCTATAATAAATGAATCACATTCTTACACAATATCTAAAGTACTTCTGGATCTAAAGTCCTTCTAGATCTAAAGTACTTATAGATCTAAAGTACCTCTGGTTAATTTAATCTTATAAACCAAAATGGTTAAGATTATCGGTACCACTATCGCGATAGACATTGCGCATGCATAAATTAACCAATAAATCGGCTGAATGGATAAAATACCCGGCAGTCCCCCCACTCCAATACCGTTTGATAATACACCAAAAAGACCACAAATTAGTCCAGCAGCAGATGCACCAATCATGGCACAAAGCATCGGGAATTTATAACGAAGATTGATACCATACATAGCCGGTTCAGTGACACCTAAGTAGCCAGCAATGGCAGCTGGCACCGAAATTTCGCGTTCGTTCTCTTTTTTGCTAACTAAAATAATACCGACCACCGCAGAGGCTTGCGCAATATTAGACAAGGCGATAATTGGCCAAATCGGCGTTCCGCCCATACTATTTATCATTTGTAAATCAATGGCCAAGGTTGTATGGTGGATGCCGGTTATCACTAATGGTGCGTAGAAGAATCCAAATAGCGCTGCCCCAATTGGCGCAAAATTACCGGTCATGAGGAATTTCACACAATAGGCAACCCCATCACCTAGCTGACGCCCTAATGGGCCTAATATGACATGGGCTAGGAAAACCGACACCAATAACGCCACGATCGGTACAACGACTATATGTAAATAGTTAGGAATAATTTTACGTAATCGCGTCTCAAGCCAACCGAGTGCTAATCCGGCAAAGATAGAAGGAATAACTTGCGCTTGGTAGCCCACTTTTTCAATCACAAACCAACCAAAATCCCAGGTTTCAGGTAATTTTATGCCAATTTGATATGCATTCATAAGTTGTGGTGAAACAAGGGTAATCCCTAAAACAATGCCTAAGACCGGTGATCCCCCCATCTTCTTTACGGTTGACCAGCAGATTGCCACCGGCAAAAAGTGAAATATCGCTTCACAAGGGAGCCACAACATATCATAAATAGGTTGCAGCCAGTGATAAGTGGCGGTTAAGGGGAGATTATTAATGGTTGGCATTTCACCAATAATATTGCGCAGTCCGAGTAACAGACCACCCGCAATCAAAGCCGGCAATAAAGGTACAAAAATTTCAGCAAGATTCGCAATTAATCTTTCATACCAAGGCATATTCTTTTTAGCCGCGCTTTTCGTCTCTTCTTTGCTCGCTTCACTGATACCTAATTGCTCAATTAACACTTTATAGTATTCATCGACATTGGTACCAATAATGACTTGAAATTGCCCATTCGTGATGAAACAGCCTTTCACAAAAGGGAGAGCCTTAATTTTTTCGATATTTGCACTAGCAGGATTATTAAGCACAAAACGTAGACGTGTTAAACAGTGGGTAACCGAGGCAACATTCTTTTTGCCGCCAACAAAATGAATTAACTGCTGAACCATTTCTCTATTAACCGAATCTTTATTTACCACAGGTTGATTGACCATAGCTTATATCCCTTTGAAATTCATATTCTTTTTATCTCTTGCGAGTATAGGAGATAGAGAACATTCGTCCAAGGAAAAAGGTGCCAATGCGTGATAACTATCACAAATATATAAGAAATTTAATCAATAGATTCAAACTATTACTACTAAATAATGTGAAGTAGTAGCAAATAGTACCACGTAAATATGCTTTAGGGTTTGCTGATGGTGTCCATCAAAAGGCGATCGTGTCATGATTACACGGCAAATCCAGATAATTAATCAATAATAATTAATTATTTAGATCCTATCTTTCCCGTGAATTCGGTGCTAGAATTAAGTTGTCTTGTTAGTCAATCTTGTTAAGAACAGATTGATATAAAAGACGTATTCTTGCTTTATATATGATTGGTGGTTTTAGTCTTACCGGAATGGTTTATGCAGATAATACAAGCACAACTGTGGAGGAAGATATGAAAGACATGAATGATATGAACAACATGAAAGATATGAAAAATACCGCATCAGGTTCTAAATCCGACATGCAGAAAGATTTAATGAGTGCCATGGATAAGATGAACCAAAACATGAGTGGCAGTATGCACTATCTTAATCCTGATAAAGCCTTTGCGGCAGGCATGAGTGCGCATCACCAAGGTGCCATTGATATGGCTAAGATTGAGCTTAAATATGGTAAAGATCCTGAAATGCGTCAATTAGCACAAAAGATTATTGATGCACAAGGTCCACAAATTGATGAAATGAAACAGTGGTTAGATAAACACAAATCTGACAAATAAATTTCGTCGTCGTTAAAACTTCAATGTTAAAACTACGATATTCAAACCACGATGTTAGAATCAAGATGTTAGAATCCGCGTATTAACCGCATCCCTCGACACATTTAGTGCTAAAAGTTGCCGGGGGATAGCAAGCTAAAACACCGTTCTATCAGAATTTGCCCTCTCCCCGCTTACTAACCTTATTTGCTTGGTTATATCCTAATTGGTTACTGCTCATCGCAAATTAACACTTGCACGTTAGACCACATTATCGCAAATAATGCAATAGATTTTTAATAAATTCAGACCATTAAAAAATAAAAATATCCTATTACGTGATGTAGTAATTTCGAAAATTAAGGTAGATAATGTGTCGCGTTAAAATCTATCATTTATAACAAAAAAAGGAAATGACATGAAACGTTCTTTAATTGCTTCACTATTTATGGTGATGCCTATTTTAATGCAAACCGCACCTGCACAAGCGCATTGGGGTTATGAAGGTAAAGAAGGCCCGGCCAACTGGGGAGAACTCAGTGCCGATTTTGCAGCTTGTCATACCGGTAAATATCAATCACCCATCAACATTACCCATGCATTAGATATCTCATTACCTCCGCTTACTTTTACCTATAATGTGACACATGAATCAATTGTGAACAATGGTCATACTATTCAGGTGACAGCGAAAGATGAAGATGTCTTTAGCTTAGATGATGAGACATTCCAATTAGTGCAATACCATTTTCATGCACCAAGTGAAAACCAAATTGATGGCAAAAGTTACCCATTAGAAGCACATTTTGTTCATGCGACTAAAGATGGCGCCTTGGCTGTTGTTGCGGTTATGTTTGATCTCGGTGAAGAAAACCGTGCCCTAACCACAATTATTGACACTATGCCTAATCAGCAGAATAAAGATGTAGAATTTAAAAAACATGTTGATGTAGCCGCTCTCTATCCAGCTGATAAAACTTACTACCGCTATAGTGGTTCATTAACCACTCCACCTTGTACTGAAGGTGTGCGTTGGTTAGTGATGAAAAATCCAATCACCTTATCGGCCGAACAGTTAAAAAAATTCCAAGCAGCACTCAAACATGCTAATAATCGACCAGTACAACCACTAAATGGTCGTGTTATTGTTGATTAATCTGTTCTAAACCTAGATTAATTTGATTTAGGGTGATATCGACATAGTCAGATATCACCCTAAAATCTGCTCGCAATATCGATGGATTCCTTGCTTTTTCACCTTTTTCTGATGCCTAATTGCGTGATTTACCACAATCAGGTAACTCATCACCTAGTGATTACGCTTTTGGCGTGATGGTCGTCAAACAGCATCTATATAGATGTTTCAGAGTTACCCTACGTTTATGTCAAATTTTGCTCATTAAATGCACATCTAACCTGTAAATCCTATTTGTCAAAATAGGACAGATTCACACATAAAAATCGCGATTAGCAACAAGCAACCATGCTAATCCAGCTAGTTTAGCTATTGCAGCCATTTCGCCCAGCTCTGCTGCACTAATTCTCTATCTTGCTTAAAGCAGTCGCGCTTAACTTGGCTAGGGAGATTTTGTAACGCTAAACGGTGGATTTCGTTACGCATGTCGATATAGGCTTGGGTGAGCTTTTCCGCTTCCTCTGCAGGCATAATCTGCCGGTTAGCGGCCATTTCTAAAATGCGCACATTGTCACTCCAGCGCGTCATATCGGGCTCGGTATGTGCATAATTGAGCACCAAATATTGTGATAAAAACTCAATATCACCAATACTACCGGCGTCAATTTTCAGATTAAAAAATTCGCTATCAGCTGTGCCCAGATGCGTACGCATTTTTTCGCGCATCTCCCGCACCTCATTTTTGAGTTTAGCTTCATCTCGTACTTGACAAAGAACATGATGGCGAATCTGGTTAAATCGCTGAATCAAGCTAGCTTCACCATAGACACAACGAGCACGGACTAAAGCCTGATGTTCCCATGTCCATGCTTCATGCAATTGGTAATCGTTAAACGAATCCAAACTACAGGCTAATAATCCCGCATCACCTTGTGGACGTAAACGTACATCGACTTCGTATAATATGCCAAAACTGGTGCGCACATTAAATAGATGAATAATGCGTTGCACTAAACGTAGATAAAATTGACGGCTATCAATCACTTTATCGCCATTGGTGACCGTGTTAGCCGGGCAATCATGCAGAAAGACCAAATCGAGATCAGAGCCATACCCCAATTCCCAACCGCCCAATTTACCATAAGCAACCACTAATAGGCCGGTTTGTCCATCATGCGTCAGATGGCTAGGTTGACCATAACGTGCGGTCATCTGATTCCAGGCTATTTTGACCACTGAATCGATCAACGCTTCGGCAACAAACGTGAGATGATCACTCACCTTCATCGTGGTTAAATGCCGCTCCACATCAGCCGCCGCAATATGGAGGAGCTGCATCTGTTTGAATTGTCGCAACGCTTCGAGTTGTTGCTCTTCATCATCAATTTGGATACGCAGTAAATATTGATAAAGCTCACTTTTATAGGCATCGGGCGCCGTCACTTGATAGAGTGAATTAATATCAATCAGTTCATCTAATAAAATGGGATAATGCGCTAATTGCTCACTGATCATAGGTGAAGCGGCACACAGGCGAATCAGTTGCTTTAACGCATTGGGATATTCCAACAGCAATTCCAAATACGTGGTACGGCTCACAATATTAATCAGTAAAGGCAATATGCGCGCTAAGACGGTAAAACCATGCGCTTCGCCTTCGAGCGTAGCCAATAAACGTGGCATTAATTGATCGAGGATTTCCCGCCCCCGTACCCCAATCGTCCGTTTGCCTATATCCAAACGGAACTGCGTTAGCATACGACAAAGTAATGTCGCATCGTCAACCGTATAATGTGGGAAAACAACTTGCACATCATTAATCGTTAAATCTGGCGACCAGAGATCTTCAAAACGATCATCATGCGTTGCGGTTGCCGCGTCGGTATCCGTATCACCAATTAATTGATTAAAAATAAGACGATTTTGTTGTAAGCAGGTCGTCAATTGCGCATAAAAATCGAGCCAATTCGTGAATCCCATCCCTATCGCGAGTCGTAATTGATCTAACGGATCTGCCGGTAAGGTTTGGGTCTGTTCATCATGAATCGCTTGTAAAAGATTCTCACAACGTCGCAAAAATAGGTAATTTCCCCGTAATAGGTGTACTTCTTCGGAGGGTAATAACCCTTCTTCGCCAATCACCTGTAATGCAGTTAAGAGTGACCGTGTCTGTAACGCCACCACTCGCCCACCGCGAATTAACTGAAATACCTGCACGATAAATTCAATTTCGCGAATACCACCCGCGCCCAGCTTAATGTTATCGTGCAATCCACGGCGACGCACTTCCCGTTCAATCATGCCTTTCATATTACGCAATGATTGCAACACACTAAAATCGATATATCGCCGATAGACAAACGGTCTGAGCATTTGATAGAGCGCTTTTGCATAGCGATGTTGGGATGCCTCACTTGGCAGGTCGAAACGTTGCTGATCAGGAGTTTGTTGAGCGAGACATTGTTGATCAAGACATTGCTGATCGATGCATTGATGATCAAAAGATTGGTGATCACCTCTTTGCTGATCAACCAGCACTTTTGCTTTAACCATGGCATAACGTTCCCAATCGCGGCCCTGTTCTTGATAATAATCTTCCATCGCCGCAAAACTTAATGCCAACGGGCCGCCATCGCCGAGTGGACGTAAGCGCATATCAACACGATAAACAAAGCCATCTTCGGTAATCTGATCGAGCATTTTAATAATGCGCTGCCCTAAGCGAGTAAAGAAAACCGCGTTATCTAGTTCGCGTCGCCCGCCGCGGGTCACGCCTTGTTCCGGATAGGTGAAAATCAGATCAATATCAGACGAAAAATTGAGCTCATCGCCACCCAATTTCCCCATACCTAAAATCAGTAACGGCAATGCTTCGCCCTGCGCGTTACACGGTGTTCCCCACTCCTGACAACTTAGATCATAGAGCCAATCGCGTGCAGCAATCACAATCACTTCGGCTAGCCGCGATAGCTGTATTAACGTCTGTTCAGTGGTACTGGTTTTACTTAATTGTGACCACTCGATTCGCATAAGCACTAAACGGCGAAATTGCCGCAATACTTTCATCAATGTTGCTTCATCCGTTACCGTTGCTAATTGACTTTTTAGCCATGTGGCGTAATTCACTTCTTCATTCGCAACCGGCGGATTTTGTATAAAATCGGCAAGCCAAGCAGGAAATTTATAAAATGACTCAACTAAAAAATCACTCTGCACAAGAATAGCCAAACAGAACGTGAGATCACTCTCGGCACAGTGATCAAGCTTTGCGCGCACTTTTTCGGCCTGCTGATTAAGCTCGGGATAACCGGCAAAAGGCGAATCTATCGCTAACTTACTTTCCGGTATTGACGCTGACAGTGGATCTCGCATCATGGTGTCCTTATATTCAAGCATTGTTTGGGAGAAACATAGTTAGAGCAAAAATGAGATAACAATTTAAGTCATAATTTAGGTAACAATTTAACTAAAAATGTAGATAAAAAATCAGGTCGAACTTAGGTAAAACTTAACGAGAGCTCAAGTAGAACTTTGGCTCGAACTTTAGGTCGAACTGAACGATAGCTTAAAAATAGCTATCGTTTATGCGCAATTTTTAGTTGACTCTTTTGTCAATAAAAGCGCGATTAGCGCCAACTTCAATTGCGTATTCACTTCACTATACGCAAATTTGGCGACCGTTGGCGTCACTGGGAATTCACTGCACCACCTCACAAACATCACCATCAGGTTATAATCACCTTGTGACGCAAGGAAATCAGATAGCGCCTGTTTGACCTGTGCTAACGTTTGCAAATAGACGGATAAATCACCTTTCGCTAACGCATATTCTTCATTTTGTTGCCAGTCGTGTAATAATTGAGATAACGGATAAGACTCGCCGATGACAACCATTTTTGATTTTTCATCTGTTATTGCTGCGTTATTTCCCGATAGATTAGCTGTCGTCGATGACGCACCTATCGCGATTTGGGTTAATGGCTGATTTTGGTATAATCGATATCCCCTCGCCGCTTTACTTTGTGAAAAAAGATGTAAATGAAAACGGCTTAACTCCATCGCAAAATTAACCAGATCACGTTTATTCCCCTGTTTGATCTCTAACTCGAGCTCTTGAATCGGCATCACTTTATCTTGTGCGGTGATATTGCCTTGATCCAACGCCACTTCGATTTCACTATTCGCAAAGGCAATTAACCAGGTTTTACGCCGAAAATTAGTACAAAAAAGGGGGATTAGATTTTGTTGCAACTGTTTGATATCACATTGTGGTGGGAAGGCTATTGCCGGTAACACAGATAAGTCGAGTTCGGCATTAGGTAAGTCTGCATTAAATTCGGCGCGTTCATGTAATCCTGCCGTTATGGTTCCGCTATGTTTTACGGTAATTTCATAGCGATAGTTTTGCAGGTTAGCAGTCTGTTCATCATTCTGTTCAGAATGGCACACGGGATTGTCATTGCAGCCAATATTGTTATCGCAACTCCCCCGGACACGCAATCCATAACCGTGCTGGCGGAGATAATAATCAGCCGTATCATAATAGCGGTTGATTAACGCCAATCGGTTAATGGCGGCCGGCGTAGCTGCACCATGGGCGATTTTCTGACCACCTCTGTCACCCATGGCAGCCAAAGGATGCGCGGCAGCGACGTGATCACTTTCTACCCATTGTGTTAAAAAAGTGGCTAATGGTGCAATATCGACCGCATTAATTTCAAATTTTAATTCGATTTCATGATTCATAGCTAGCTGGCCCCATTACCATTCAAAATGATATTTGTCTCTTACATTCAACTATTCCGCCAGCTATCAGCGGAAAATGCCCTGTCGAAAAGGGCAATAGGAATAACAGTACTTTTATTTGACGATATGAAATGGATTGACAGGTTTTGGCTCGGGTTTACGGCTCTGTTGCGGTTCGGCATATTGCGGTTCATCTTCAAAGCTAATGCCGACATTATTTTCACGCGCATAAATCGCTTCGATCGCCGCCATAGGGACAACAATATGTTGCGGAACGCCGCCAAACCGTGCATTGAATTCGATTTTATCATTACTAGCCGAATACTGCCCGACCGATTGTGGCGCCACATTAAGGATAATCTGATTATTTTGGATAAATTCCTGCGGAACCATCACACCGTCGATAGTGGTATCGACTACTACATAAGGTGTTAAGTCATTATCTAAAATCCACTCATAAAATGCTCTAAAAATATAAGGGCGACGTGGTGTCATTTGGATGATATCCATGTGATTATTCTCGTTTATTTCAATTAGTTTACTGCACAAAAACAGGACAAAACAGCGGTACGCAACTACGTGCCTACAGTAAATGAGTAAGAATCTATCGGCGGATCGCAGGTTATCAATCTTTTTATCACGGCTTGCTTATCTAGCCAGCCGATCAGAACTGATCGTATGCAGTTATCCTATCCCAAAGGCACAGATTATATTCTTACCCCGTTATCTACCTTAACTGTTTTCTCTAAACTGTTTTGTATTAACTGTTTTGTGCACGAATCTTCTTTTCGTCTTCAGTCAAAGAATGAATGAAAGCCGGACGTTCAAATACACGCGCCATATAAGGAAGATAATGTTTTTCTGCCACTTTAGGCAGCTCAATACCCAGTAATGGCAAACGCCATAAGAGCGGCGCAAAATAGCAATCACATAAAGTGAAATCATCATTCATAAAATAGGCTTTTTCTTTAAAAATCACCGATACCGCAACTAAATCTTCTAACAGATTTTTACGGGCAATTTTGGCCGCATCAGATTGCGGATCAGCCATGATAGTTTCGTACGCGCTATACCACTCTTTTTTCATACGGTACATGGTTAAACGCGAATTGGCACGGACAATCGGATAGACCGGCATTAATGGCGGATGAGGGAAACGTTCATCAAGATATTCAAGGGCAATATGGGGTTCATACAGCGTGAGGTCACGATCAATTAGGGTAGGAATAGTGCCATACGGATTAAGATCTAATAACTCTTGCGGTAGATTTTTGGCATCAACAAATTCAATTTCAGCAGTGACGCCTTTTTCTGCCAATACAAAACGAATCTGATGACCATAGATATCCGTCGTATTACAAAATAACGTCATCACAGAACGCTTATTAACAGCAACAACCATTTTAGCTCCAAATACACAAATGAATAATAGTTTTAATATTTTCTTATTTTAACAAATTGCGTTACAAATTTGTTAAAAAAATATAGTTTTCTTTGCATATTTCTCCATGCCATTAGGTGATCGCATTTTTTATGATGGAAAACATAGCGATATCATATTGTTATCATTCTGACTTTCAACTATTCGAGTCACTGTCATCATCGAAATAGTGTTAGATACCGTTTTTTTACCGGATTGCAACCTATCTTGTACCGTTTTTATCACGGGTATTTTTATTATGTCTATTTGGATCACTTCTATTTTTATACGTTTGTTTGTATAACAGCATCGCAAAGAGACAGTAATGAGGATGATGTTAAGATCTTTCAGAACTGCTATCCATTTCAATCAGTTTTCTTAGGTAAATTTAGCTAACATAGTTTACTTAAACGCGTTTTTTACAAAAAGGGATTCACACTTCGTACTTGAATCTACCCGTGATTATTTTACATAAACATAGTTCTTACATAAACATAGTATAGTTCTGAAACATTCAGATAAAATTTTGCCAATTTCTGTTGCTTAATGCACGATGTTATTCACTGTATCATGAGATCATTAATTATATGCATTAGTGATATGCAACCCCAATCTACCCAGTCCCTTTACCTGATTGATGTAATCACAAAAAAATGCCAGCTATCATGGCTGGCATTTTCACGTTACTTAGCAGACTATATTACGGCAACTATCTTGCGCAATCTGTCAGTTTGATTACCGTTTATCGGGCAATGCATAGGCAATGACATAATCACCCCGAACAGGAGACTGCCTTGCGCCACTGGCTGAAATAACAATATATTGTTTATTTGTTTTTGGCGAAATATAGGTCATTGGGGTGCCTTGGCTCCCTACCGGTAAACGGGCTTTCCACACTTCTTCCCCAGTTAAGGAATCAAATGCGCGTAAGTAAAAATCTTGTGTTGCGGCAAAAAAGAGTAATCCTGATTTCGTCGCCATCGGCCCACCAATCGTTGGCATACCAATGGGTGCTGGTAAATGCATTGGAATACCAAGAATACCGGTATCCATTACTGTACCTAGCGGTTTTTGCCACACAATTTGATGCGAATTAAGATCAATCGCGGTCATCGTACCATAAGGCGGTTTTTGGCAAGGTACCCCTAAAGCCGAGATAAATCTGAGTCGCATCGCACCATAGGGCGTCCCTTTTTGCGGCACAATCCCCATTTCGATACCACTGGCGTTCTTTGGAATATTTTCTTGAGGAATCATCCAGTTAGTGAGGCCAATACGCATATCATTGACAAACATGAGATTGGTTTGCGGATCAACCGCGACACTTCCCCAGTTCATACCACCCAGTGATCCAGGATATTGCAAGGTTTTACGCATATGGGGTGGCGTAAACAGTCCATGGTAGACAGATCCCACAAAATCAATACGGCAAAGCAATTGATCATAAGGAGTAGCCCCCCACATATCTTGTTCTGTCAAAGTTTCATTACCAATTGATGGCATCCCAACTGAAAACGGCTGTGTTTTCGCGTAATATTCACCCTTAACATCGCCTTGTGGTACCGGCTTTTCTTGTACTTCGGTGATCGGTTGGCCGGTTTCGCGATTAATCATAAAGATTTCGCCTGATTTAGTGGTTTGGACAAGTGCTTTTAACACGCCGCCATTCCCATCAGGGACATCATATAATAGCGGTTGCGATGGCAAATCATAATCCCATAAATCATGATTAACAGTTCTAAATGTCCAACGAATTTTACCTGTCTTGCGATCTAACGCCACAATCGATGAATTATATTCATTATCATATTGGGTTCTTTCACCACCAAAAAAGTCAGGTGTCGCATTACCAGTTGGGGCATAGACAAGATCTAACTGTGGATCATAAGCCATCGTCGCCCAAACATTCACCGTACCACGTGTGTAAATTTGGTTGGTTGGCGGTACATTGGTAATAGAAGGGTTACCGGGATCCCATGCCCAGACCAAGTTACCTGTGTGCACATCAAACGCCCGCACAACACCACCGGGTTCGCCGACCGAAAAATTATCCGCCACACGGCCGCCAATCACAATAACGTCATTGGCCACTAATGGCGCGGCAGTTGGTTCATAATAACCTGGCGGAATATCCCCCATATTGGTCTTTAGATCAACAACACCTTTTGTACCAAAATCATCACACAACTGACCTGTTTCGGCATCAATCGCCATTAATCTTGCATCAATGGTATTCATAATAATACGAGCCGCACACGCTTTCGCGGTACCGGTATTGCTTGCGTCACTCTTCGCCGCTTTATTATCTGGTTTATCCTCATAATACGCTAATCCTCGACAACGCTGCCAATTTGGTGATGTCGCTTGTGGATCGTAACGCCATTTTTGCTGACCACTATCTGCATCTAAAGCGATCACAACATTGGTTGGGGTACATAAATAGACGCTATCTTTAATCTGCAAAGGGGTATCTTGATCTTCCGGCCCAGAACCGCTATTAGATGGCACATACCCGGTATGATAAGTCCACGCCACTTGCAACTGATTGATGTTCTGTTTCGTGATTTGATCAGCGCCAGAAAACCGTGTGCCCATCGTGGTATTCGCATATTGCTGCCAATCTAATGGCGCTTCGTTATCGGTTAAGGTTTTCATCGCCAAATCAACTGGATTACGAATAACATTATGTTCTTTAAACATCAATCCCACTGAAATAGCCAACAATATCGCCAGTAAGAAACCTAATTTATAACCGCCATGACCTGTTGTGTGATCTTTGGCTTGCACGAGCATTGGATAAGCAAAGGCAACTAACATCGCCAAGCCACCAAAAACAGCCAAACGCGAGAAGAGTGGCCAGAACTGTAATCCCACTTCATACAGTGCCCAAATAATTGTTAATAAATAGGCAATACCGTATAAACGCGCGCCGCGAGGATTTTTTCTAAACAGCAAAATAGCAGCAATAATCTGAACAATGCCCATCAAAACGAAATACCAACTTCCACCCAATGCGATAAGTCGCACGCCATGAATAGTCAAGAATAGACCACTCGCCAATAAAATTATGGCAACTAGCCATAAATAAAACTTACGAAATCCCGTTATTTGCATCACTTATACTCCTTACCTCGGATAATCATTGACGATTTATGTTTATCGATAACTGGAAGCCTTAATATAGAACAAATTTATTGATAAATCTTCATATTATTTCGTGTTTTGTGATAAAGCTACCATCACATTTACCGAATTATTTTTTATGGAAGGAAACAATCTTTTCCCTAAATTTTGGGCGCGCTGTTAAACAGAATAAGGCTCACATTTAGGACATCACAATGCATGTGCATGATCCAAGCTTATGGCCGTTTAGGATATAAAAGAGTTTAGGATAGACTAGACATAACGCAGCGGTGAAAAAGAGAATCAAATAGCAGATTCCGCCGACCATAGCCGGCGAAATAGTATGATTATCAAGAATGATAATAACAGTGAATATGACCAATAAACCGTTAAGGTTGGTTGGTTAAAAACATCTTAAGTGAAGGATCCGCTGTCTCATTGTGGCAATCATAGCCTAATTCGGCAAGATGTTTACCAAATTCAAGATTGTTGCCTTCTACTTCAAACGCGGCTAATACTCGTCCATAATCTGTTCCGTGACTACGATAATGGAACATGGAGATATTCCAATTGGTGCCTAATGTTTTTAAGAATTTAAGCAACGCGCCTTGTGATTCAGGAAATTCAAAACTATAGACTTGTTCTTTGATGGCGTTGCAAGGTTTACCACCTATCATATAACGTACATGTAGTTTTGCCATCTCATCATCAGTCAGATCAACAACTTGATAACCGGCAGTTCGCAACTCATGAATCAAGGCTTCTTTTTCGCTCGGTTTACTGATGTGTACCCCGACAAAAATACAGGCTGACTTTTCATCGTGATAACGATAGTTAAATTCCGTCACAGATCGACCACCTAAAAGTTGGCAGAAACTTAAAAAACTGCCTTTTTGTTCAGGAATGGTGACCGCTAACAGTGCTTCACGTTTTTCGCCAAGTTCACAACGTTCAGAGATATAGCGTAAACTATGGAAGTTTAGGTTTGCACCCGATAAAATATGGGCCAGTTTTTCACCATGAATATTATGTTGTGCAACATATTTCTTCAAGCCGGCTAACGCAACCGCACCCGACGGTTCCGCAATAGCTCTAACGTCATCAAATAGATCCTTAACCGCGGCACAAATTTCATCACTATCGACGGTCACTATATCGTCAATGTATTGTTGACATAATCTAAAGGTTTCATCGCCAATACGTTTAACCGCAACCCCTTCGGCAAACAACCCGACACGATTTAAATCAACCGGTTTCCCCGCTTCTAATGCCGCTTTTAGGCAGGCAGAATCGGTTGGTTCCACTGCAATGACTTTGATCGATGGCATAATTTGTTTAATGATCACTGCAACACCAGCGGCTAATCCACCTCCACCCACTGGAACAAAAATACGATCCAGTTTTGGATTTTGTTGGAGCAGTTCCATAGCAATACTGCCCTGACCTGCAATCACTAATGGATGATCAAACGGCGGAATAAAAACACGATTTTGCTCTTTTACAAGCTCAATCGCTTTGGCTTTGGCTTCGTCAAAATTGGCACCATAAAGCAGCACTTCGCCACCAAAACTTTTGACCGCTTCCACTTTGATATCCGCGGTAGTCAGTGGCATGACAATCAGTGAGTTAATGCCCAATTTACTGGCAGACAGTGCTACACCTTGCGCATGATTCCCCGCCGATGCAGCAATCACACCACGTTTACGTTCTTCTTCGGTTAGGCTGGCGATCATCGCTTGTGCACCGCGAATTTTAAAACTATGCACCAGTTGCCTATCTTCACGTTTCACAAACACTTGATTGTCAACGCGGGCAGAAATTTTTTCCATCTCTTCAAGTGGGGTAACTTGTGCAATGTCGTATACTGCAGCACATAATGTCGCTTTTAAATAGTCAGCACCGGTTAACTCTTTGTTATTTTGTTCTGTTTGCACAGATGTTTTCTGAGTCATTTTATCAAACCTTTCTGTTATGTTATGTATAGCCATTACTCATCGAAATGGTGTTCTTACCATGCGTTCATCTATGCCACCAAGGTGATCAGCGGCATAGATAAAATGTTTTATTAAGCATGGCGCAATAACTTTATTTTTGTGCTTGTGCTTGTGCTTGTTCTGCACCATCCAGATTAATGTGTTATACCTGTTACTTTGTCAGGTGGTTACCGACCTAATTTAGTTTTATCGCGTACCGCACCTTTATCTGCACTAGTCGCTAGGCTAGCATACGCTTTTAATGCATAAGAGACATAACGATCCCGATTATGCGGCGTAAACGCTTTATCACCGCGTTCTAATTCAGCGACACGACGTCTATCGAGTTCATCATCCGGTACATCTAAAACTAATTTACGGTTTGGAATATCAATGTCGATAATATCGCCATTACGCACAAGCCCAATAATACCGCCATTAGCGGCTTCGGGTGAAATATGGCCAATCGACAATCCTGATGATCCACCTGAAAAACGGCCATCCGTAATTAATGCACATTTCTTACCTAATCCCATCGATTTCAAATAGCTGGTTGGGTAAAGCATCTCTTGCATTCCTGGTCCACCTTTCGGCCCTTCATAAATAATCACAACCACATCACCGGCCACAACGCGACCACCTAAAATAGCATCTACGGCATCTTCTTGGCTTTCATAAACTTTTGCCGGACCACGGAACACTAAATTTTCTGCCGCCACACCCGCTGTTTTGACAATCGCGCCATCAAGCGCAACATTGCCATACAGTGTTGCCAGTCCACCATCTTGGCTGTAAGCATGGGCTTTATCGCGGATACAACCGTTTTGACGATCTTGATCTAAGCTATCCCAATAGCAATCTTGTGAAAAAGCTTTTGTCGTGCGAATACCTGCAGGGCCACTACGGTACATTTTTTTCACTTTTTCATCTTGCGTTTGCATAATATCATAGTGCGCTAACTCTTCTTCTAGCGACAAACCTAACACGTTATGCACATTGCGATTAAGGAGACCCGCTCTATCCAGTTCCGCTAAAATAGCCATCACACCACCGGCACGATGAACATCTTCCATATGATAGAGCTGAGTACTTGGCGCCACTTTGCATAAATGTGGAACACGGCGAGAAAGTCGGTCGATATCTGACATAGTGAAATCCACCTCGCCTTCTTGGGCTGTTGCCAATAAATGCAAGACGGTATTAGTCGATCCACCCATGGCAATATCTAATGACATGGCATTTTCGTATGCAGCTTTGGTGGCAATGTTGCGAGGTAGATAAGATTCATCACCTTGTTCATAATAACGTTTCGTGATATCAACAATGCGCTGTGCCGCTTCGATAAATAAGTTTTCGCGCTGTTTATGCGTTGCCACCAATGAACCATTGCCGGGGAGCGCTAGTCCAAGTGCTTCAGTTAAACAGTTCATCGAATTCGCGGTAAACATACCAGAGCAAGAACCACACGTTGGACAAGCTGATTCTTCAATCTTTTCACTCTCAGTATCGCTGACATTAGGATTAGCACTTTGGATCATGGCGTCGATCAGATCGAGTTTGATGATTTTATCCGATAGCTTGGTTTTACCGGCTTCCATCGGTCCACCCGAAACAAAAATAACGGGAATATTCAGGCGTAAAGCAGCCATTAACATTCCCGGGGTGATTTTATCACAGTTTGAAATACAAACCATGGCATCAGCACAATGCGCATTGACCATGTATTCGACAGAATCAGCAATTAATTCTCGTGAAGGTAGCGAATAAAGCATACCGCCATGCCCCATAGCAATACCATCATCAACCGCAATAGTATTAAATTCTTTGGCAATACCACCAGCCTGCTCAATATGTTTTGCTACCAGTTGGCCGATATCTTTTAGATGAACATGCCCTGGTACAAATTGGGTAAATGAGTTGACTACAGCGATGATGGGTTTACCAAAATCTTCATTTTTTACACCTGTCGCACGCCACAAGGCGCGGGCACCTGCCATATTCCGGCCTTCAATGGATATTGCTGAACGATATTTCGGCATTTTTTGCTCCCAAAAATTTTATTCACTCGACGATTCCCAATCGAGTATAGAAAATAAAAAGGGTTTTATAGAGCACTGCCCTACGACCCATTTGTTCTTGTTGTACTTTTACCAAGGTCATCGGTGAGATAATCCTTAGCAAATGCGTTAATTTCACTGCCCCGACAGCTATCGGTAGCTTGGAAGAAAGTCATCCGGAAGAAAGGACTTTTCCAACATCACTACCGACACACTGACGGTTGCCGGAATGCAATCAGATTATTTAACCGGATCTAACCAACCATATTTATCTTCAGTTTTACCATTAAATAAACCAAAGAAAGTTTGTTGGATTTTCTTCGTCATCGGACCACAACGGCCAATACCAACCTGAATATGGTCAACACTACGAACTGGGGTAATTTCAGCAGCAGTACCTGTCATAAACACTTCGTCTGCTAAATAAAGCGCTTCACGAGCTAATGTTTGTTCGCGAACTTCGATACCTAAATCACGGGCTAATTTCACTACTGAATCACGTGTAATACCAGGTAGTGCAGAAGAAGAAAGCACAGGCGTATATAAAACACCATCTTTAACGATAAAGATATTTTCACCGGCACCTTCAGAGATATGACCATGAACATCTAATGCCACACCCTCTTGGAAACCATTCATACGTGCTTCAGTACCGATTAATAATGAAGATAAATAATTACCACCTGCTTTAGCTGCCGCAGGAATAGTATTAGAAGCAACACGATTCCATGAAGAAACCATCACATCGATACCTTGATCTAACGCATCTTCACCTAAATAAGCGCCCCATGGGAAAGCCGCAATCATCACATCAGTTTTATAACCCGCAGGTGGATTAACCCCCATACCTACATCACCGATAAAGACTAATGGACGGATATACGCACCTTTCAAATTGTTTTTCTTAAGTGTTTGACGTGTTGCTTCCATGATTTCATCAATAGAATATGGGACGGGGAAACGATAGATTTTAGCAGAATTCATCAGACGTTGTGCATGTTCACGATGACGGAAAATGGCTGGGCCTTTATTCGTATCATAACAACGGACACCTTCAAATACTGACGTACCATAGTGTAAAGCATGTGACATAACGTGAACTTTGGCATCTGCCCATGGTACCATTTCGCCGTTAAACCAAATATATTCAGATTTTGCTGTAGAACCCATTTTATTTTCCTCTTATAATTTTTGTTAAATTATCAGTTGTTATCTTGTCGTTTTTAATGCCATGATTAAGCTACATATGATTAAGCCACAATGGCACATTATACGATTAATTTTACATCTATTACCTTTCTCGTTGCAGCATCCATTAACGCACTAGTCGCACTACTTTACCGGCTATGATTAACAGAACGGCGAAAAGTAAATCAATCTTATCAAACCTAATCCCTTCATCGTTGATCTGCTTTTGTTGCCGACTTTCAAGGGTAATGAGTATAAATACTATTAATTTTAAATACTATTAATTAATTTTAATTTCATTCACGTCGAGAACATTAGCCAATTTAGCAATTTGATTGCCTAATGTTTCGATTGCTCTTTCAGTGGTCAAGGTAACTTGCATCGAAAAACGACCATTTTCGTCACTTTGCATAGTCAGTGCGTGAATATGCCCACCGCGGTGACGAATCACACGTAAAATCCGTTCTAACTCACCTAAGCGATCATAAGCTTGGATATGAAGCTGATAATCGAGACACCTATTAGGTTGATTATGACTATTTTGCATCATGGTGACTCCTTTCTAACATCTTATCATTCGCAGCACCCGGGGGAACAAGCGGCCAAACATTGTCTAACTCGTCAATACAGACCTGTAACAAATAAGCGGTTTTAGCATTAAAAAGCGCATCTAAGGCACCTTCTATTTCAGATTTCTGTGTAATCCGTCGACCCGGGATAGCAAATGCCTGCGCTAATGTCAAAAAGTCAGGATTATCAGAAAGATTCGTTTCGCTATAGCGTTCATTAAAAAAGAGTTCCTGCCATTGCCGTACCATGCCTAAACGCTGATTATCAATCAGCACAATTTTAATCGGTAATTGTTTACGCTTAATGGTCGTCAATTCCTGGATATTCATCATAAACGATCCATCGCCTGAAATACAAATAACGCAGTCGTTAGGCCGTGCTATCTGCGCACCAATTGCGGCAGGTAAGCCAAAACCCATTGTGCCCAATCCGCTAGAGGTGATGAAATTCTTCGGATCACTGAAACACATATGTTGCGCCGCCCACATCTGATGTTGCCCCACATCTGTTGTCACAATGGTTTGCGGAGATTTTCGTTCAGATAGACGATGCAAGAGTGCTGGCGCATAAATTGATGCGCCGGGATGATCATATCTAACCGGATACGCCATTTTTAATGCGACCGTTTTTTGTCGCCAAGGTTCGATATCTGCGGCGTGATGTGATTGCGACTGCTGTTGTAATAAATTTTGCAACAAAGGTAATATAGTCTTCAAATCGCCTTGCAAACCTAAATGCACTTGACATAATTTATTAATTTCAGCAGCATCAATATCAATATGCAGGATTTGTGCATGACGCGCAAATTCAGTCAGTTTACCCGTTACGCGATCATCAAAACGGACGCCAAGAGCAATCAGCAAATCACATTCCTGTACCGATAAATTGGCCGCTTTCGAGCCATGCATACCAATTAAGCCTAAATAATTATCGTCGCTCGCGGCTACCGCACCTAATCCTTTTAAGGTTGCCACACTCGGAATTCGCACAACATCCATAAAATCCCTTAATTCAGAAACCGCATTGGCCAGCCCCACGCCACCGCCGATATAGAGAATCGGTTTTTGTGCTTGGTTAATCATCTCAACGGCGTGTTGTAATTTATCAGTCGAAAGCGGGAAAACGTGATTAGGATTGGTTGATGAAGATAACGGTGTTGCTGAAGATTGCGGAGATAACGTATTGCTAGACTTATTGGCTGAGGTACTGTTAGCCCTATTAGCAAACGTATCGTCGTCCGTTTTTGATAACGAATCCAACGCCGCATAATCACGATTGGCTAATTGGATATCTTTCGGGATATCAATCAAAACTGGTCCCTTACGACCTGAATTTGCCAAGTAAAAGGCTTCATGCAAAATAGCCGGTAACGCGTCAGGGGTATCGACTAAATAACTCTGTTTAGTACAGGCAAACGAAAGGCCAAGCACATCCATCTCTTGAAATGCATCGGTACCAATTAACGTATTGGGGACTTGCCCAGTAATCGCAATGATTGGCACAGAATCCAATAACGCATCGGCCAAGCCAGTAATTAAATTTGTCGCCCCTGGACCTGACGTGGCAATACAGACGCCAACCTTACCTGTCGCGCGCGCATAACCAATTGCGGCCATCGCGGCACCTTGTTCATGACGACATAAAACATGCGTTATCCCACTGTCATATAATGCGTCATAAAATGGCATAATTTGCCCACCTGGGTAACCAAAAACTGTAGTGATTCCTTTTTCTTTTAATGTTTTAACTATCCATTCAGTGCCTAACATCACAACCTCACTTATTATTGTTTATCGTCATTACCATTTACGGCAATTAGGTGACTTTATCGGTAATTTTAGGCAACGTGTAGAAAAGAGTCGTGCGATAAGCATTTGCCCTATTCTGTCATACTCTTTTACGCTCGTTTAACGTTCATCAAGTAACGATAATCAAGCTAAACAACCAAAAAAAAACCCTCGCTTTTTGGCGGGGGTCTTTTGATATTGTTTAATACAATTATTAACTCAAAAAGCGCCCCCGCGTCGGAATAATCACCACGCTAATAATGACAATAATGAGGAACGCTTTTAAAGAAGAATACATAATCTTATCGGTTTACCTAAATCAATTTACCTAAGTCATTTCACCTAAATCAATGACGACTTAATGACACATCTGTAATCAAATCGAATAGTAAACAAAATACTCGCTTTTTAGAAAAGTTCAACTTTTTTATTTATTCAGAGTTAAAAAATTATTCCAACGCTTTACCTTTCGTTTCAGGAATCAAAAAGATAAACGCCAATGCAGATAATAAATAAGCAGCCGACAGCAAGGCTAACGCATAACTAATCGAATAAGCTGTTGCCAAATAAGCGATAAGCACTTGCGAAATACCGGCAATACCACGACCAAGATTAAAAATAATATTTTCTGCACTCGAACGCGCATCGGTTGGGTAATGTTCCGCAAGTAACGCACCATATCCACCCATCATACCATTCACAAAAAAGCCAATCGCTGATCCAAAAATGATAAGGACTGTCATATCAGTTTGATGGAAATAGAACCAAATCGAGACAGCGGAAACTAACAGAAAGAGAATATAAGAAGGACGACGACCAATTTTATCGCATAACCAACCAAAAATAACAATGCCCACCGACATACCAATCGTTGTCGAAATAGTCCAAAATAAAGTATTTTTAAACGGTAATTTTAATTCCGTTGCGATCATATTCGGCATCCACACCATCAAGCCATAGAACCCAAAGTTCTGTACTGCACAGGCAATTGTCAAACCGATAGTAATTGCCGTAGTGCGTGGATTTTTAAATAATTTACTGACTGCAATTTCATTTTTATGTTGATCTTTAAGATTCTGCCAAATTTCAGGTTCTTGTAATCCTTTGCGTGTCCAAGCAACAAATAGTGCTGGCAAAACCCCGATCGCAAATGCCCAACGCCAACCATGTAAAGCACCGACAAAATTAACCGTTAAGGCAGCTAAAATAATCCCTAATTGAAAGCCTAACGCAACAATTGACGTTGCACGGGAACGTTTTTCTTTAGGCCAACTTTCAGAAACCAACGTCATGCCGATACCAAATTCACCGCCCAAACCTAAACCACTCAAAAAACGAAAAACTAAAAAAGATTCGTAATTAGGCGCAATCGCACATAAACCCGTAAAAAGTGAGAAAATTAAAATCGTCCACGAAAAAACTTTGACACGCCCATATTTATCTGCCAACGTACCAAACAAAATCCCCCCCAAAACCGCACCCAATAGGGTAACCGACGTTAAGGTACCGAGTTCGGCTTTGCCTAAATTAAACGTGACCGCAATTAAACTAAAGCAGACGCCCAATAACATCATATCCATACCGTCTAACGCATAGCCAATCGTGGATGCAAAAAGGGTCTTTTTTTGATAAGGAGTGATTTTGGAATGCTGGGGAGTTGTTTCACTTGCGGAACAGTTGGCTAAATCAACGTTGGATCTCATTTTTACCTCGATATTATTTGCAAGACTACATTAAAAGCGACATTAAAAAATAGTTATCTCTTTACCTTTCAAGAGCATGTTCTAGCAGATAATCACTCAAGGAAGGCAACAAAGTATATACCATTACGCATAAAAAATGTAGTTTTGGCTAACGCACTTCCTACAAACATCATCGATTTTACAAAAATCATTCATAATTTAGTGCCTAAATCCCCTAAAAAAGGCCGCCCTAACGGAATGACCTTTTATCGCAGCAAACCTGAACTATTTTGCTCACTAGATAAGAAATTTTACGAGAAGAATTTACTTAGCGAATACAGATATAAGCGTTTCTATAAGGAGAAGTCCCCGCGCCCCGCATACCACAATCTGCTGAACCGTATCGATAGTTGACATACATGGGATCCGGATCAATACCACTTCGACAAAAATACGGTGTCCAGACACTATTATGGTCTGATGATAATCCCATATTTGGATAATATCCAGAAGACATATTTCCCCATTCTGCAAACAGCCCATCGCCTATCCATCTTACATAATGATCAGGCTGAGCTATACCGCTGCCCCACAGATAGCCATTAATTAGTTCACGAGCTTCCGGTATCCTATAGTACCCACCATAACGTTGTTTACAAAAATCACCATTATAAGTGTAGTTTGAGCCGGGGGTGACAATAAACCAGTTACTAATCTTAAACGTATAGATCTTAGTCTTAGTGCCATTCTTAGTCGCATATAAGGTAAACGTAGGCTTCCAACTACCACTTGTTAATCCAACAGGATCACCGTCTTTGGGGCCAACTAAAGTGACTTTCGTCACATTGCCACTGCCAGATATCGTCAGATTAATGTCCGAACTGGTGGGCTGCATTTCATAAGAAAGATCGCTTACGACCGCATTTATTAAGGTTAAATTAAAAAAAAGACCATTCATTCCTTTTGTTGGGAAATTAGCAGAAGGATTATTAATATCCTGTAAAATAAACCCTTTTGTCTCACTCCACTGATCAGCACGACCATTATAATTCCCACCACTATAGGTTAAGTTAGGTTGGGCATAACAGGCATAGGGGTCATCCATGCGAGGTTTGATATAATAAGTGACATTCGAGGCGGTAAAATTGTTGTTGCGGGGGGAGCCATATTTGGTGGTTAATGTTCCAGCTGTACTATTCAGCACCACCCGATAATAACTGGCATTACACCGATTTAACACATCATTACGCTTCAGCAATTTATTATTTGAGTCATACACGCGAATGCTGACCGTGCCGGTAGCCGTAATGCCATTGCTGCCTTGCCCATCACCATTCTCATCGCCCCAATAGTTATAAGGTGCACTAATTAAGCTATTTAGCGCAATACTATCCAGATTAGCCGGGATCGCCATCTGCACATCGGCCAGTGTCTGCCCAGCGACCGGCAGCACAATTGGATTGCTCGCCGACGAGGAATTTGTGCTTGGCGTGTAACGTGTGCCATCGGAAAGCGTAATCGCTAATAACTCATCAACATTGGTCACTTTGGTGACTCCACCATCAAAAGTGAGATACGGTGGCGTCCCTTGGATAGCATTAGCAGTCTTGACCGACAGTGCATTGGCATTGAACACGCCGCTCATACCTAACAACGCGATAAGTATTGTTGTGGCTGATAAACGTTGGCGATGTGGGTGATATTGGCAATGTAAGCTATGTGGGTAATGTAGATTATGTCGGCAATGTAAGCTATGTGGATGATATAAGCTAGATAAAGTATGTAAACTATGTACACTGGTACGATAAAACCAACCGCATAACAGTCGATATAATGTACAAAATAGTAGTAAGAATGAAGCAGATAATGGTGAATAAAAGCGACGTGGTGTGACGAGAAATTGTGCTGCTAAACCATCAGGTAACAACTCTAACAGTTGTGTTTTTGTGTTTTTGTGTTTTTGTGTTTTTCTTATTCTAGCACTTTCCTTATTTTTTTCAACTTTTTTATGTCCCTACACAAAAAAATTTTACGCATTTTACGGCAATTTCTGATCAAACCCCAAGATAATCGTGGTAAAACTGCATAAAAATAGTGTTATAGAGTATGTTTATCGTTAATTCAGCGTGCTAATGCTAAATGATAATATGATTTATGTCAAAATAACCCCGCGCCATTTTTGTAAAGAAATGTAAGGAATACTGATGATTAACATCATTGTTCCGACGATTAAGCCAATCAACCCCAAATCGCTAACTTTTATAAAAAGGGATGGCCATGTTGTGCCAGAATAGATCTAACTATTTTGATGGCAATAACTGATTGAAATGGGTAGCAGTTCTGAAAGTTTTTAACACCGTTCGTTATTCTTTTTATTATCAATTCTTTTATTATCCATTGTTTTTATTATCAATACATAATAACAACTGGATTTCTAAACTAAGTTATGTATAGGCTATTATATTGAATCTTATAAAATAGTTATCTGTCAGCCATGTTCTGACAAACGTTACACAAACTCTACTTCTTGTTAATTTGATCAACGCAACAATCAAATTTACCCCTAAATCGTGCACTTTCATGATTATAATATAATCTTATAATTTAATGCCGAGTATGATTCTTTCCATAACGTTCTTATAATATAACATTAGGCTATGGTATAGTATTTGGCTAACTGCATTTATTAATTCATTATCTGGGGGTTGTGGACATGGAAACTCTAAAGGACTATAGAGTACATTTACTGGCTTTACTTGTCGTTCTTGTGTGTGAATTTATTGGTAAGCAAACTATTTGGATTATTGCTGTTTACCCAATGTTATATGCGATGGTTATCGGTGCTATAATTAGCCTGCCTAAATTCAAAATTTTAACTAACAAAAATATGCACCATGCGGGTACGATTATGTTGGTTACCTTAATGCTACTTATTGCCAAACTTGGCGTATCTATTGGTCCTAAAATTAATGATATTTTTAATGCAAAATTAGCGATCGTATTCCAAGAAGTTGGCCATTTCGCTGGCACCATTTTATTAGGTTTACCACTGGCGATGATGTTAGGCATGGGGCGTGAAGCCGTCGGTGCCACCTATTCGGTTGCGCGAGAACCCAATATTGCTATTGTGGCGGATAAATATGGGCTCGAATCCCCAGAAGGCCGTGGCGTTATGGCGATGTATATATGTGGGACACTTTATGGGGCGATTTGGATGAGTATTTTAGCAAGCTTTATCGCCAAATTAGATATTATTCATCCTTATGCATTGGCGATGGGTGCTGGTGTTGGGAGTGGTAGTATGATGGCTGCATCCTTGGCTCCAATTAGCGATCTTTACCCAGATATGGCGAACGAAATCAATGCCTACGCTACTGCAGCTAACTTAATGTCTGGCATTATTGGTCTTTATATCTATATTCTATTTTCTTTGCCATTTGCTTCATTTTTATATGATCATTTATCTCGCTTTCGACGTCAAAAAGCAGGAGCATAAACAGTGAAAATTTCAGAAACTATTTTTTTACTTATCCTTGTCGCGATCATTATGGCCGCGGGTAATAGCGTTGGCTATCAAGTCAATTTTATCGTTTCATTACAAGCGTTAGCCATTTTAGTACTTATTTCGGTTGTCGGCTTACTTATCAGTAAAATACCGGGATTAGGTAAATTCCCTTTAATTTTATGGGTGTCTCTTGTCGCCGCATTGGTCTCATCACCCATTTTCCCTTATCACAATGAGATTGTAACGATGACCGATCAAGTTTCGTTACTTGCTGTCTGTACACCACTGCTTGCTTATGCAGGACTTGCGATTGGTAAAGATTTAGCACTATTTAAACATATCTCATGGCGTATTATTCCTGTATCCTTAGCGGTATTTTCAGGAACATTTATTTTTGCTGCATTAATTGCACAAATGACACTTCATTGGGAAGGCGTCATTTAATTTATATTAGGTGGAGATCTGTTTATGACAACAACAACGATGACAAAAGAAGAGCTCAAAAAAAAGGTTTGTCAGGCCATTGAGAACCGTAAAGCTGATATTAATGCACTGGCTGAAACTATTTGGTCCGAACCCGAACTTGGTTATAAAGAAACCAAAACCGCTCAAAAGGTGATAGACACATTTACTCAATTAGGGGTGCCTTTTAAAGATAAATTGGCTCTCACCGGCGTAAAAGGTCGTTTAAAAGGAGGAAAAGGGAGTCAATATAGCATCGCCGTTATTGGTGAGCTAGACGCCATTATCTGCCCTGATCATCCTGACGCCAGTGATCTTTCTGGCGCAGCACACTGCTGTGGTCACAATGCCCAAATCGCTAATATGATGGCGGTGACAATGGGGTTAATCGATTCGGGTGCCATGGCCTATTTGTCTGGCGATGTTGTCCCTTTTGCGGTACCCGCTGAAGAATATGTTGAAATCGCTTATCGTAGTCGCTTAATTGAAGAGAAAAAAATCAAATATATCGGTGGTAAACCCGAACTGATCTCGCGCGGGGAATTTGATGATATCGACATGGCATTACAGATCCATTTAACTAGCGTCCCGAATGATCGTAAAAATGGCTTTATCGAGCTCTCAACCACAAGTAATGGTTTTATCGGTAAGATGATCAAATATAAAGGGCAATCTTCGCATGCCGCCGCGGCCCCGCATATGGGTATCAATGCGCTAAATGCGGCAATGATGGGCCTGATGGGCGTTAACGCAATTCGGGATACTTTCCAAGAAAAGGATTATATTCGCTTCCATCCAATCATTACCCAAGGTGGCGATTTAGTCAATGTCGTCCCGAGTGATGTGAGAATGGAAAGCTATGTCCGCGCCAGTAACGTCCCTGCTATGGTCGATGCTAATGAACGAATTAATCGCGCATTAAAAGCGGGCGCCATGTCTGTCGGTGCAACCTGTGAAATTAAAGATCTGCCTGGTTATTTGCCACTTAATAATGATCCAACATTAAATAAATTAATGGGGGAAAATGCCCAACATTTAGTCGGCGATGAAAATGTTTGGGTTGGCCCACACCTAACCGGCAGTACCGATACCGGCGATTTATCACATATTATGCCGGTCAGCCACCCATGGATTGGTTCTATACGGGGACAGTTGCATGGTAAGGATTATACCGTTTTTGATAAAGATATGGCTTATATCCGCCCAGCACAAATGATGGCATGTACCATTATCGATCTTCTGTACGATGATGCTAAAGAGGCCAAAGAATTACTCAGCAATTACAAACCATTAATGAACAAAGAAGAGTATCTGGCATTTTTAGCCACCTTTGATAAATAGTCATTTCATCGCATAAATGCCACTAATCATAGCAAGGAGAATTTGCTATCATTAGTGGTAACATAAACCGATCAAGAGGGACGACTTCACCAACCGTTTAGCTGATGTGCTGCCCTCTTGTTACTTTTTTTGATTATCACAACGATTAATGTTGTTATTACCATAGATTCATAAAATGTCTAACAGAGAAAACCCCGAAAGAGAACATGATAATTAATACTAGAATGATGAGATAAATGGGATATATCAAAATAAAAGGGGAAATATTGAAATTGGTTTTTGAAAAAGCGTTACAGAATATGAAATAGAAATTGTTTAAAAAATTTGTATGAAATTTACTTGTTACTCTTCTGAAAAATCAAATAATCCTGGTTGTTTTTGTTTTAACATTCGCTTATGCACACGATCAATGACTTTCCTAATACCACGCTCGGTCATGTTGTATTTACGGCTTAACTCGGCATAATTCGTGCCTTTAAATTCATCGTAGATTTGCAAATCACGTTGGTTTAATTTGAATATGTAGTCGCGTGGAAATGTGAAATTTTGGCCGCCAAATAGTTCTGAAATAGTGGTAGCGACATTATCGCCAAGTTGTGATGCAACGTCAGCAGATAAGCCGAAATCAATTGCATCATTTTCTACTGATGATGCAATATGAGTTAATAACTCATGACGTTTTATTGACATTACCGATTTAGTCATCATTTACCTGCCATTTTTTGTTTATACCATGCTAGTGCGCCTGGGATTTTTTCGTCTAACTTAATAAAATCAGCCTTCATTTTAAACATTTGTTCAAAATACTCTTCATTGCTACTACGCTGTGATTTGTCATCTTCCTTGTGTTCTGTATACGCAAATAGATGTTTGGTTGATTCATATACTGATTTTAAGTAATTATGATTTTTAAAGGGTTTACATTCACCGATAGTTCGTTTAGCACGGATATTATCGACTGTTTCATTTAACGCATGAGCCAAATGCCTGCTTGGTTGATATAGATCTAGCACTTCGGTAACTAATTTAACTGCTCTAGAGTTGCTTAAATTTGATTTTGATGTCCGAAATAAACCGATATATGCAACCATTGGACGGGCACAACCATAACCCAATTGAGTAATTTTAGTAAGTAGTTCCCGGCCTGCATCATCTTCTATTAATACTTCTAAATTGATCTCATTATGACAAATTGGGCAACGTGATAATTTCATTATGATTCCTTATATCCGGGCAAGCCATTTTTTCAAACTTTCAATTACTTTCATTGTTTGAGTTGGGTTGAGCCAATCCATTAACTCAACTCCAGTAATTCGTTTAACATAAGTATTGATAGCTTTTTCAGAGCGATTTTTAACTATCCCAGCATCCGCTAACTCAAGCCATAAAGAACGAATTTTTTTATGCATAGGTTCGGTTGCTGTGATTTTGCCCGCTTTTTTAGATGATATAACTGTAAAACCTTTAGCCTTAAGGCTTACAATCACTTTTTCCAGTTCCCAAACTGTCATATCTTTTGTACTAGATTTTTTAGTTGCCGTTAATAATAGATGACGATAAGTTTCATCATCTAAATTAAGTTGTTTTTTAGCAATATGAATCAATTTGATATATTTAGATTTCATTTAGTTCGATCCTATTTTCAAAATATGACAGCCTGAAACACCATGATTAAGCTTTACATTTTTCCCTGCTAAATATCCTTCGTATTTTGCATTGTCGGCACCATTGCAAGTTTTAGCGCTACGCAGTGTTGATTCTTCTAAATCAAGTTTTTGTTTATATTGTTTCATTAGATTATTTTCATCATCATGAATGATGAATTTACTTAAAGCATTATAAATTCCATTAATCCAACCAATACAAAACTGATCAGCACGTGCCATTTTTGTCGACTTTTTAAGTCGCTTATTTTGGCTACTTAAAAAATCTTTTCGTGCTTTAATAATCAATCTAACTAGCACATCAAAGGCATAAGCAGCAAGGTGTGGACGTTCGTTCATACCGTAAAAACTAACTGTAGTGTGATTTGTTTCATCGTTATAATCGAAATAACCTTGGACACCAAATGAAGAACAAATAACGTTAATAAGCATACCTACATAAGTCGGCTGTTTTTCAGCATCGGTTGGTGTTCGTTTTGCCATTGATTCATTAATTTTTGATAATTCAACGTCATTAGAATTGATGTTATGTTCTGTCATTAATTTAATGGCACGTTGCATAGCAAGAGCGGCCTCATGTGGATTAGTTGATTTCGCTAGAGCCAATAATTTTTTGATTTTTTCAATGTACTTTTCATTATTATTTGTCATAAAAACATCTCAAAAAACTAACAAGACGTTGTTTTAATGTTTTAGTTGATTTTAATTTTGCATATTCAGCGTAGAGTTCATCATATAATTTACCATCAACGTAACCTTGACCTTTAACTTCACGCATAAATGAATGTTCGTGACTGATAGAAATGTAGTGATCTGGTGTATAACGAATTGGATTTGAAAATTTATTCATTTTCTTGTTCCTCACTATCGTTAGGTAATTGAATATCTTTTACATAAACCCAATGAGTAACAATCTCGTCATCCATATCCACGTTATCCCATGTTTCACAGCCATAATCACTATCAAATGAAAAATATGAGTACCGAATAGTTCGTATTTTTTCATTATTAGATTCATATTTCACCACAACAAGACAAGGCTCTATCCAAGGTCCGTCTTTTTGAGGTTCGGTCTCTGGGAACTTATTCCATTTAATTGCCATTTAATGACTCCTCTAACTCATCAACAATCCGTTCGGCTTCGCATTCCGACAAGCCACGATCCTGGCAAAATTCGATAAAGCAGGATATTTGGCTTAATAGGAAGTAGTATAAAACCTGCAAATCTTGCTGTTGCATAGTTAAACAATCTCCTGTTCAAATGGCACTATTGCAAAATCTTCAACATCTTTTTTAATGGTAATGCCAGGTACGTGAATAACTGCATTGGGTTCATTAAGAATAGCTTCTTTATTAATTTCCTCTTTAGTACGAATAAATCGAGTTAAGTTAAGCTGTTTTAACGACTCAATAACAGATTCAACACCACGAATAGTGCAAGATGGTGGTCGATTACGCCATTGAACTTCACCTGTTACCAGATTTGCTGACTTAACTTTGCCATTATTAGTAAGTTCATCACGATTTGCTTCACACCAAATTTGAATACCCGCTTGTAACTGATTCGATTTAAGCCTCAATAATTCAATAGTTGAAGAATAACTATTGGTAATGTCCGCTATTTTGTCATTCATTTCAGTTTCTAAACGGATTAATTCACGTTGGATATCACCCAAATTTCTAATTGAGGTTGTCACTTCTTCTTTTGATTGCACAGCATAAACAGATGCAGCCGCTTTAATTCGTTTTTTGGTATTAACCATTTAATATCTCCACTCAATGTAAACGACTGATATCGCGTTCTTTCCAAATTACTCGACAAGTTTCTAGCTCAAACTGTCCCCAACGGTAAAAATTCAAAAGTGCATAAAATAGGCTGCGGCACCATTTTTAATCAATTTTGCGCAAAACGGGTGATATTCAATTTCAATTGTCGGTTTAGTGATGTGATCATAGCGAAAACCAATTACTGTCAAATTTTCTTCGACTAATTTAGCAATGGCTCGATTAACCGAGTCTAAGCTATTACTAATAATTTGATTGTTAGTCATTACACATTCCCCCGATCCTTGATGCATTCACAAATAATTTCCCCGGTTACAATCGGCGCACTAATTCGTGCTGCCAGATTTAATGCGCCCGATATTAAATTGTTTACTGCCAGTGGGTAACAAAGTGAACGGATCTGTTGTTCTGTGCTACCACGTTTGCTTGAAACAACTCGCAAACGATTGATGATTTCAGTAAATGCACTAGCATCGAAAAGTGTTTTATAATCTATCTCAATGCGAGCAAATTTATGTTGCACGTACTCTTCGACTTTAAAATCTAGTGGTTTGAGATTGACGATTTCGCAGCGTTGTACAACTTCACGTACTTCTGGGTTATATTCAGAAAGTTTGGTTTGTAACTCGGTTTGTCCGATTAAGATAATTGCTAGCAATTTCTTAAAACCTTCTTGCAGCTCATAAAAACGCTTTAAATGTTTAAGGGTTGGAATCGGTAACCCATGAGCTTCTTCAATAATTAATAGATGCTTACGCCCTGATAGTGCACTATTTTTAAGTAATGTATGCATCTGTCTTGCCCTTGCTTCTGCGCTACGTTTCGGTTTAGCCTGTGGATCAATAGCATTAATAATCGCACTGCTAATATCCATACTTTTGAGTGATTTCCCTTTTACTTCGTTATCTTCAAGCCCTAAAACATAAGGTTCAATTACAGTAATTGGTTCATGATTGATATTGATCCAATCAATCAAATCGTGCCGTAAAGTGGTTTTACCGCTGCCTGATTCCCCAATTACTGCCAACATTCCACCATGTTTTGCAGTCTGTCGCATAGCTGCACGAACGTAGCGAATATCATCAGAGAGGTAAACATCCGCATCATCAAACATTTCATCCGTGAATGGATCACGTGGAATGCGAAAATGTGCTTTTGCATCTCGATTTATTGTCTGTTTTCGTAGTAACATATATACTGACTCCTTTGTTTGTTTATTTGAGTCAACTGGCACAGCGTTGTCCGCCAAGATTTCGGCTGTGTCAGTTTCTTCAACAAAAATATCAATTAAATATTCTTTAGCTAAACCAAGTGTTGATAATGCTTTTTCAATTCTTGGCTCAAGTGTCGAACGTTCAATCGATTTTGGCCACTGGTTATGATTAATAATTAGATTAATCACAGCTGGGCTAATCGAATTACCTTTGAAATCAATATGTTTAGCAAGTTGAGTTTGCTTAATATTGAATTTTTTCATTACTGTTTTTAGTTTGATCATTATTTAATACTCCTAAAACCGGTTGTACCATTGCCGACAATAATAGGTGTTGTAAATGAACGAATAAGTGATTCTAGGGCTTCTTCTGGCACACCACTTGCATAGCGAGCAGATAACCATTTATTTTCATCTTTAGTTAATCTGCGACCGATCTCTACTGTTATTCGCATTAATGCAGCCGTTAGTGTTAATAGTGTCGGAGCGGGTTTTAAGTGCTCCGGTGTCGCAATTTCATTACCTTTGCCGACTAAGTAAAGTGGATGATCAATATTTTTTAAATAACTTAAAGTATCCAATTTGCCACCGAACGGCGCCACTTGTTTCTGTTTAGCCTTTTTGATTTCATCCGCTGTCATATTAGGGTAAGCTATCGCATCCATTGCTTTCGCTGCGTGCTCAATTGCCGTATCACCTTTGGATTTAAACTCGGTGCCAATAATGGGGGCATCTAAATGTTGGCCAAACTCGTCGTAATTGCGGTCAGGTTCAGCACGATAAATTAATGCTTCACCATCATAACGTGGTACTTCAATTTGAATGGCACAGTCGCCGTAAACTAGTGCCCGAATAGTCACTTTATCTTTTGCTGTGATACCATCAAAATCCTTTAAATGATAGATTTGTGAGTTATCCGCCTGCGGATGTTTAAACGTAATCGTCAAATCAGGGCGTACTTGTCGTACCTGTTCTTTGCTTGCCATTAGTGCTTGGCAAATTTCTACCGATGGCAATAAGCGTAATTGTTCAGCAGTGATTTTTTGCCATAGGCTTTGCCGTGATGTCGGTTCATTTAAACCAACACGGCGTAAACGAGTATCTTGCCCTGGTAAACAATTTGCGTTATACGCTTCCGCCCAAGCCATTGCGGAGTGATTTAATTCCTCAATACTACTAACGGGTTGGAACTTTAAACGGCTTTCGAACTGTGTTTCGATGAGATTATTGGCATTCTCAACCCCACCCTTTGCACGTGCATTACCTGCCTCATGTTCGAAGTACTTTACTTCAAGGTGATCTAGTAAATTCTTAATCGCACTTGATGTATTAGCCGAACCTTTATCCCAATAGATTAATTGAGGCACACCATGGAACAGTCGACCTTCTTGTTTGCCCCAGGCAAACATTAAGAACTGGAATAAACTATGTTGATTTTCGCCCGCGGCTTCAACGTACCAGGGAATAATCATGCCGCTGGCTCGGTCATAGAGCGTATAACGCCAAACTTTGTATTTCACTTTTGCGTAATTTTCGAGTTTATTTTTATAAAAATCTCGGTCACGCATAATGTGTTGCTTATTCTTCATGTAATAAATCAAACATAATGACGGATCTATTTCATGCACATAGTTCGGGTGCAATGCTCGTAATGTTTGCACTGGATTTGCCTGTTTTTGCGCCTTCACATTCAGTTTACGTTGACGCATTAAACGGTTTAGTGTTGCATTACTCACATTAATTTCATGCCCATTTTGTTCAAGAATACCGCGTGCCGTTGTAGTAAACAGCGTTTGCTTGCCATTATCTCTCACTGATTCACGGCTCATCGCCGCAAGTGCCAGCAATGAATCTGTTTGTACTGACATTTTTCCTTTATCAACTCTCGTCTTACGTTCGCTGGACCAACCGCATAATTGTTTTAATTGTCGATAAATAGTTTGCCGTGAATAACCCAAAAATGCCTGTGCTGCGTCTAATATTGCGCCACGTTCGCCATGACTAACACTATCCAACTTGATAGCAACACCGTTCAAATAATCACGAATGTTTGGGTTTATCATATTTACCTGCCAAAAATTATCTTAAAATTAAGCGTTTGGATCAATTTCATCACTAAAGTTCATCCACAATGATTGATAAGTATTTTTACTTTGTGATACAGTCAATTTTAATGATTCATGTAATGTAATAATTGTGACTAATAGTGATGGTGGCAGTTCATACGGTTGTTCAGGATCATAATTTGGGTCATTTGCCATTGTTTCTTTTTGTAAAGTATCCATCATTGCGACATATTGGCGTTGTTTTTCTAACAGTTCATCGATACGTGACTGGGTTTCAGCTATCTGCTTTTTAAAGGGATCTAACCGTTCATCTAGCGGTATTGCTTTTAAGACATATTTGTTAAGTTTTAAATTAAGTTCGGATTTTTCTTTTGCAATATCCGATGAATGTTTACTTAATGCATCATAATCCGCTTTTAATTCCTTATTTTCCTTTTCCAGTTCTTCCTTTTCTTTTGTGCTTTTGGCAATAAACTCTTCGGCAAGCTCGACTAAAGCCTCTTTATCACCAGCTTTAGCTACTTCAATAAGTGCTGTTTTTTGGTCTTCTGGTAGCTTTCGATATTGACGTAATTCGCGGTAGCCGATACCTATACGAGACATTTCTTCAAGGGCTTGTTCACCAAAGTTTTTTAAATTAATAAGATCTTCATCAACTGATGATTTTGAACTGCCTAGTAATTTACAATATTCTTCCCAAGTGCCGACGAGTCGGCACTCTGTACCATCATGTCGGATAAAAGTTTTGCCTGCTAATGCCTTATATAACTTAGATTCTTTTACATGAGACAATTTAGTCAAACTGACGACATCGGCAAATTTTGCTATTGATCTTGCCATTTGAGCTTGACCTAATAATTGATTGGCTAAATCACGATCATCACTATATTCACTTTGAATAGTTGTCATCGTATTCATTACATCCGTGATCCCTTGCTCATTAATAGCAGGTAGCTCAATTGCTTCTTTTCCGGTATTTGCTTGTCTAGTCATTTTTATTATCCTTATCTTGTACCAGCTGTGATACGTTGATTAATTTCTGTTATTTGGTCTTGCATTTTTGCGATATGAATTGCATGTGCTTGGGCAATTTGTAACATTTGTACGCTATGCGCAAAGAGTCCGTTATCAAGTTTAATCACTAATCCTTCTTCAATTAACACTTGTAATGCACGGGTAACATTCACCGCAGAATCATTAGTCATTTTTGCAATATCACCATTTGATAGCCCAGTTAGTGTATAACCCTTAAGGGCTTTAAGTACCTTTAGTGCTCGACTGGCTGATGTGGAAATTTGGGGATTATTCATCATTTTTTAACCTTTTCTATATATGAAAAGCTGTTACAATAAGCGCAATTAAACAGTTTGTTTTAAGCCAAGTTTTACAGCAATTTCGTGCATCTTGCCACGACTTGCTTTAGTAAAACCATTAGTAACACGGTAGACGTCAACCGGGTGATAGCCATTATCATGAGCCCATTGTTTAAAAGTAAGCCCCTTTTGATGGAACTGCTGTTTAACTTGCGCTGGAGTAAGAACTTTTGTAGTCATTTTTTTGCTCCTGTTATTACGAATTAATATGTAATTTATGTGTTATAGTATGGGTAATTAATTACCCATTGTCAAGGTGTTTATGAGTAAAAATATACCCATCGGACTAAGATTACGTGAGCAACGTGAAAAACTTGGTTATAATCAAACAAATTTTGCTGAACATGCAGGGATAACTAGGAAAACATTATTTGGTTACGAGAATGGTACGAGGTCTCCTGATGCTGCTTCGCTTGCAGCATGGGAAGAACTTGGATTAGATGTGCTCTATGTTGTTGTTGGTCAAAAAAATAGAACTATCAATAATAGTAATGCAAAAATATCTCACGAAGAACAAGAGTTAATTGACGTATTCGATGAAATGACGCCCAGCCAGCAAAAGGCTCTTCTTGAACTCGGCAAAGTCATTGCGCAACCAGAACCGAATAAACAAGCGGGATAGTGAACCACTAAAGCAGAGATTATTATTGACTTTTATACATGGCGTAAAAATAAGAATAATAATGATGTATAACAGTAAATCTTTTTTTAAATTAATGTTATTTTTTAGATATAAATAAGGAACCCGTATGAAAGTTATTAAGTTGTTATTTGGTTTAATTTTTACATTAATTTTGGTCGGTTGCGTTGCTAGTAGCGGTAATAATTTCAATGAAAAAGGACTTAGTCAACTACGAATTGATGTGACAACAGTTCAAGAGGCAACTAATTTACTCAATGCTAAACCAACACAAGTGATAAAAAATACTAATGAGACATGGATTATTTGGCGTTATGTTACGACTAATGGTCTCACAATGAAGACAGAAATTAAATCAGCTACTCTTATCTTTGATACACAAGGTAAATTTAAACGTATCCAACAATTACAAAATGTTGATACTAGTGGAATTGATGTGAAAAATTAAATAGGAAACAACAATGAAGAAACTCTTTTTATTTAGCGCGATCATCATATTAAGTGGTTGTGCAACTAAAAACTATGGACGGCAAGGAGAGTTAACACAGTATGAAAAAGACAACTTATCCTGCCATGAAATTGCCCTTGAAGAAGCCAAAGTACAAGGTTATTTAGATCACGTTGAGAAAGAAAGTCAATTTGATGGACGTTCGGTATTATCATTTCTCGGCGATTTTGGTGTCGGTAATGTGATGGAAAAGAAAGCGGCTATTAAAAGTGCTAATGCTAGGCTTGTGCAGTTGAAAGAACTTGCGAGAATGAAGAAGTGTGATGAGGTTGTGGAATAGAAATACTTAATGTAAGGAATAAATGATGACTGATACTAAAGATATTAAACCTAAAAAAGTAACATTGCGGGCATTTTTCATCAAAAATCCTAATTTAACAACAGCCACAAGTGAAGTTTATGATAATTTATTAGATAGATTACAAAAATCAGAAACAACAGAAGAACGCTGTATGTTACTAAATGTTGAAGATCCTAATAAAGAAAAAGATTTAATCTCATATTATGAGGATTTAAATATTTCTAAATCTATTTTCGCAACTATGTTACGTATTGCACCAGGTGAAGATGCTCAACATATTACTGATGAACTACTCAAAAGAAAGATATTTTCAATAGATGATCTGGAAAATTTAGAAGAGAATAAATTAGAAATTACACCAGCAATATGTAGAGATCACTATTATTTTTCATTAAACAATGAATATTTAGTAACTAACTTACCAGGTAATAGAACAATTACTAATTTACAAACATACATTGGCTGGTTTATCAAAAATGAATTATTAGAATTTACACCAATCATTATTCCACCCACTGATACAAAATTAAGTGACTTAAAAGGTATTGTAGTTAAGGATCCAATTAATACTCCAACTTCAACATCTGTAAGTAATGATAAATCTAATACTAATTTATCAACAACGCATGAAAAATCTATACGATTAAATAAATATGTAATTAACATTATTAAAGATCTTTTACGAGATAATAAGACATTACAAGAGACGGAGTTAGGTCAACTTATTTCAGCTGAATTATTAATTAAATTTAAAAAACCTAAAAAATGTCAGAAGATGAATATAAAAAGATATTAGGGGCTTATTTAAAACCAGTTGCTGATCTCGATAATATTTCTTTTAGACCAACTAATGGAAAATCGATAATAAAAGGAAAAGATTTGTTAAAAACGAAAATTGTTGACATTGATGTTACAAAAACTGGTAAGATATCGGAGCCAGCATTATTACAAGAGATGAGTAAATTCTTGATTGAATTAAAGCTAGATGAGAAAAAAACTACTTAGTTTTATTATAATTATTTTTATGACTGTTGCGTTATCATCATTGAGTGATGTGCGACCGGATAACTTTTTTATATCAACAATATTTACTGTTTCAGGAATCATGTTTTCTATAGGTTTAGGACTTATTACAACATTTAATCTTAATGGCGTTAAAAATCGAAATTACATAAAAACTATAAGAGCAAATATTAATACAGTCAGAAATTCATTCATTTGTTATTTTTTGATAACAACTATTTGTTATGTACTTGATCAATATATTTCGTTTAATGATATCACTATTTTTCAATCCAAGTATGTAATTTGTATATTTAATTTCCCGATCTTATTTTGTTTATTCATGTTTTATGCTGTCTGTTATTTTATTGTGAATTTTTTAGAAATCCAAAAGTTGAATAATGATATTTTTGATAAAGTTAATGAAGAAAACGAGAATAACTAATCTGCCCTTGTTCAAATTACATTCCTAGTCATTAAGATCATACTAACCTCATACGTTCCATTAACTATGAGGTTTTTTATGATTCGTCCCATCAAATATTTAGTCAAAATTCGTCTGCTTAAATGGTATTTAGCTGCATTAGTATTGTTTACCGTTATTCTTGTGTTGTCACCGCAACAACTTCCCGTTGTTATTTATAAATTTTCCCTGGTATTGCTTTCGGCGGTTGTTGGTTATCACCTCGACCGCGCACTTTTTCCTTATGCGTCACCCGGAGGCTACCTTTATCAAGATTGGAAAATATATGGTAAACATTTCTATATCAATGAAGCTGAAAAGGATGGCGAAAATGAAATTCCAACCATTCTTTGCGCTGAATATCCAGTATTAGAGTCGTATAAGACGATTTTTTCAGTAGTACTAATCCGCCGTGCCATTATTATTTTTGCTGTCATCCTTGGCGTTACCTTTGGGCTTTAACTATGAAGAGCATAATACCTGTTGTGTTATGGCTCGTTAGCTGCCAGTTTTCACCAGCGCTGGCAGCGGTTCCCCGCGAAGCTAAACAATATCAACGAGAACTGACCCGCAATGCTAAGGCGATAATCGGCATTAATGCACCTGTTCCATTATTTGCGGCACAAATTCACCAGGAATCACGTTGGAAAACAGATGCTAAATCTCCCGTTGGGGCTAAAGGTCTAGCGCAATTTATGCCCGCCACTGCTGAATGGATTTCTGGCACGTATCCGAAAACGCTAGGTTCTAATCAACCATACAATCCTTCCTGGGCACTGCGAGCATTAGTGCAATATGACGATTGGCTTTATCAACGCATTACTAATACCGCTACCGATTGTGACCGCTGGGCGTTTACACTATCTGCTTATAACGGTGGCCTGGGATGGGTTAACCGTGATCGTAATCGTGCCATGCGGGAACAAGAAGATATGACCCACTATTGGGGAGTGGTTGAAAACATTAATGGTGGGCGCAAACCGGTTAATTTTAAAGAAAATCGCGATTATCCGATCCTCATTATCTACTATCACCAGCCAATGTATATTGCCGAAAATTGGGGTTTAGGAGTGTGTAACGATGATTAGTACACTGTGGCAATTTGTGAAACGCTTTGTCATCACTAATAAGCAATATTTTCTACTTGGTTTGATGTTAATTTGTTCGTACCGACTAGGGGTTAATGACGGCAAACAAACTACAAAACAAGAATATATGGCAATGCAAGTACAGCAATCGGCGGATGCACTTAATCAATTTATCGATGGAACAAAACAATTAACGCAAGCCGCAAATGACGCCAGTCGAGCGTTATCGCAGCAACTTGTCGAAAGGAAACTTTATGATGAACAGTCAACCCAAGCGTTACAAGAGGCACTTAATAAAACATCTGATAGTCGCCGTGATTGCGTGTTTGATAATAGTGTCTTGCAGTTCATCGACGCCGCCCGTGCCCGTGCAGTTAGTGCAACAACAGATGGTATTGCCAGCGACACTGTCGGTACCGTGCGATCTGCCAGTAAATCGAAAAAATAATACAGCAGATAGCTTAGCTGAAACTTTGAAGCTTCTATATGACCAGTACGGGCAGTGTTCTGGAAAATTTATTGAAGTATTACGTTATATCAATGAGGTAAACAATGGACAGCGCTGATTTAGCGGCTTGGTATGAAACAGAAAGTAGAGAACGTGCGCTTGCAAAGCATCAAACAAAAATAGGTATATCAAGTCTACATTGTCGACTTTGTAATGAACCTATTCCGGAATCAAGGCGTAAAGTAATTGTAACGGATCTATGTATTGACTGCGCAAAAATCGAAGAAAAAAGGAATAGAAAATGAATTTTACAGAGCTGACTTTTGACTGGCAATTTTTGCAGTGGGCAATGATCACTGTGCTGGGTATTTATACGTGGTTAATAGGTCGACAATCGGCAAGCCAAAAAGAATTATTAGATCTACGATTACGAGTTACACAACTTGAAGAAACCGTGAAATATCTACCGACCCAACATCAAATTACTCAATTAATTGAGAAATTGAGTCGCAACGAAGCGGTACTTGGCGGCGTATCTGAGCGCATTTCTGGACTGTCAAGGCAACTTGATAATATTAACCAATTTTTACTAAAAAATAAGTGAGGGATCATGAGCTACGCTGAGTTTTTAAAAGAGGATCAACGTTTGGTGATTCTGCGTATTTTAAATGAAATGCCATCTTACAGCAGCAACTCAAGCATTATCTATAGTGTACTTGAGCAATATGGACACGCATTAAGTCGTGATCAGGTAAAAACGCATATGCATTGGTTGGCTGAACAAGGACTGATAACTATTGAAATTCTCGGTTTGGTGTTCGTTGCTCGTTTAACAGAACGGGGAGCCGATGTAGCAACCGGTAAAGCGATTGTACCGGGTGTAAAACGTCCTACCGCAGGAGGTTAATATGGGACGCAAATCAACGATTAACAAATTAGAGCCGGAAGTCAGAACCTATATTGAAAAATTATTACGTTCTGACCAATTAACGCTTGATGAGATGATTGCCGAATTACAAGCAAAGTTTCCTAGCGAAGAAACACCAAGCCGTAGCAGCTTACATCGATATCAAAAAGGCTTTAACGAGATGACGGCCAGTTTACGTGAAATTGAAACCGCGTCACGAATCTTGGTTGATGAACTCGGTGACAGTGTTGATGATAAATCGGGAGCATTACTTGCTCAAGCTGTAACGACGCTGGCAACCCGTGCCGCTTTCAAAGCCCACGAAGCTGACAATATCACTATCAAAGAAATCAGCTTCTTGGCCAAAGCAGCAAAAGAAGCTATGCAAGCCCGGCAATTAAGTTTTAAAGAGCGGCAGGAAATTGAGAAAGCTGCCCGGGAAAAACTATTGCGTGAACAAGAATCTAACCTAAATAGCGTCGCTAAAGCACAAGGACTTAATGAAGAATCAATACTGTTCTGGAAAGAAAGAGTATTAGGGATTAAATGATGAAGAAATTGGCATCAACAATTCGGGAAATTGAGTGGGATGAACTACCACCACGGGCACGCGATATCCCTGATAATTTTAATCCCCTCGCTGACGGTGTGTTAATGAAACACCAAATTGAGTGTTTAAAAATCAAAGCCGCTATTCTAGCTATTCCGAAAGGGCGCCGTACAGGAATCACTTTTTCATTTGGTTTTGAGGGTGTATTAACTGCGGCAGCTCGTAAATCGGCTGGTGGCATGAATGTATTTTATATTGGTGATACAAAAGAAAAAGGGCTTGAATTTATTGGTTATTGCGCTAAATTTTCAAAAGTTATTGCAGAACAACAATCGTCATTGGTTTCAAATATCGAAGAGTTTCTATTTGAAGATCAGGACGAAAAAGGTAATACCAATAATATCACAGCATATCGTGTCCGCTATTCGTCTGGTTTTCAAGTTACTGCTTTATCATCTCGTCCTGCAAACATTCGTGGTTTACAAGGTTTAGTGATTATCGATGAAGCGGCTTTTCACCAAGATGTTCAAGGTGTTTTAGATGCAGCGACGGCATTACTAATTTGGGGCGGCCGCATCATTGTTATTTCATCTCATAATGGTAAATCGAATCCATTTAATCAATTTATTATCGATATTGAAAATGGATTATACGGCGATACTGCAAAAACTTATCTTGTCACATTTGATGACGCAGTTGAAAACGGTTTATATGAACGTGTTTGTTTTATGAAAAGCGAAGAGCCAACCATTGAAAATAAGAAAAAATGGTATATGACTATTCGTAATTCCTACGGTCCAAATAAAGCTGCTATGCGTGAAGAACTTGATGCTATTCCACGTGACGGGCAAGGTGTCAGTATTCCAGGGGTTTGGATTGAACGCGCAATGCGAGAAGAGCGTCCTGTATTGCGTTTAATCTGCGGTGATGGCTTTGCTGCAAAAGATGAGTTAGATCGTATTGCTTGGTGTGATAACTGGATTCAACAAGAGATAGAACCTTTATTCTCTACTTTAAATTGTCAAAATGAACATGTATTTGGGATGGACTTTGCACGTCATCGACATTTTTCAGTTATTTTTCCCATGTCTATTGAACAAAATCTTATGCGCAAAGTACCTTTTTCAGTTGAATTGAATAATGTACCGTCCGCACAGCAACAGCAAATCCTATTTTTTATTATCAGTAAATTACCACGTTTAATGGGTGGGGCTATGGATGCAACCGGTCCTGGTATGGTTTTAGCTGAATATACCGCCGATAAATTTGGTCGACCATTTATTGCTGAAATCACACTTAATCGACAATGGTATGGACTTTGGATGCCAAAATTTATTGCCTCTTTTGAAGATGGCACTATAGATATTCCTCGTGATCTTAATATTGAGCAAGATTTGCGTGCAGTATGGGAGGTTGATGGTATTCCAATGGTACCAAAATTGGAAAGAAAGGATTTAAAAGATCCTGATTTAGTACGACATGGTGATTCAGCAATTGCAGGCTGCTTGGCATGGTATGCCACACTCAATAAAACAGCACAAATAGAAGGACAATCAACAGGTGAACGTGATATTTATCATCAATTATATGGTTATGTGAATGATTCATCATTTGGACAATTTACTGATACCGGTTTTGGCACAGTGCGCGGCGGTAATGACTTTGGAGGATTTATTTAATGTTTAACTGGTTTAAAGGTAAAAAGCCACAAGTCGAAACTGGACGCGAAATAGCCGGTACTGGCGACGGCAATGATATTACTCGCCCTTACCTCGGAGCACTTGCACTACCTGATGATAGCGTGCTATTAAATCGTGGTAGCGGTCGATTAGATATTTACAAAGAAGTGCTTAATGATGATGAAGTTAAATCCGTTTTTAGTCAGCGTCAAGATGCTGTAATCTCACGAGAATGGAAAGTAGAACCCGGTGGTGATAAGCCGATTGATAAAGAAGCCGCGGATGCCATGAGTGAGCTGTTAAAATCCATTGGCTTTGATCGTGTCACAAAACTTATGCATTACGGTGTTTTCTACGGTTATGCGGTTTCGGAACTCATCTATGGTACCAAAAACAATATGCTATGGATTGATGACATTAAAGTGCGTGATCGCAGACGTTTTCGATTTACACAAAAAGGTGAACTGAGATTATTAACACCTGCAAATATGAACGAAGGTATCAACTGTGAAACGCCTTATTTTTGGCATTACTCAACGGGTGCCGATCATGATGACGAACCCTATGGGCTGGGTTTAGCCCACTGGCTGTACTGGCCAAGTTTTTTCAAACGTAATGATATTAAGTTTTGGCTTATTTTTCTTGAAAAATTTGGTATGCCAACGGCGGTTGGTAAATATCCTGCGGGAGCAACACCGGAGCAAAAAAGAGATTTACTTGCACTAACAAGAGCGATTCAAACAGACAGTGGTATTATCATGCCAGATGGAATGATCCTTGAATTATTGCAAATTGCACGTTCTGGAGCTGGTGACTATAAAGCCTTTTATGACTCAATGAATGAAGCTATTCGCCGTGTAACAGTAGGACAAATTACCTCATCCGGTGGAGCCTCCAACTCAATTGGGGGTGATGAATCACTACAAGCGGCAGTATTAAATTCAATAGCCAAATCAGATTCTGATGTGATGTGCGAAAGTTGGAATCGTGGACCTGCCACATGGTTTACGCAAATGAATTTCCCGGGTGCTGCCGTGCCGCAAGTATCAAGGATATTTGAAGAGCCAGAGGATTTAAAATCGCTATCTGAACGCGATAAAAATATTATTGAATCAACCGGCTATCGCCCAACACTTGCTTATGTACAAGATACGTACGGTGGGGAATGGGAAGAAAAACCGCAATCATCTGAGTCACAACAAGAAGCTGTAAAATCAGATAAAACAGTCGAATTTGCCGAATCACAAAAGCAAAATGATTATACCCCTGTTTTACAATCTGAACGATTAAACACTGAAATGCAACCAGTAACCGATAAGTGGATTAATCAAATCAAGGCACTCGTTGATAAATCCGAGACTATTGAACAATTACGTGATGAACTCTATAAGCTTATCCCCGATATGCAGCTTGATGAGTATGCCGAACTCATGACAAAAGCATTAATTGCTGCGAACTTAGCAGGTCGAACGGAGTTGATTGAGGATAGCAATAATGGCTAATCTGGCTTATAGCTCTTTACCATTTAAAGAGCAAATTGCGTTTTTCAGACGTAAAATTAATGTACCGACAAATAGCTATACAGATATCTACAACAACGAACATGATTATGCGTTTGTGGTGGCTGGTGCCAATCGTAATGAGTTACTAAATGATTTCAGACTTGCAATCGATAAAGCCATCAGCCAAGGGACTACGTTAGAAGAATTTCGTCAAGATTTTGCTGAAATTGTCGAGCGACACGGATGGAGCTATAACGGAAGCTTTAACTGGCGTACACGTGTTATCTATGAAACTAATTTAAATAGTTCTTATCAGGCTGGTCGCTATCAACAACTGCGAGATGCTAAATTTCCTTATATGGAATACTTGCATAGTGATTATGTTGAACATCCGCGTGAGTTACATGAAAGTTGGGATCACTTGGTGCTTGATTTTAATGATCCATGGTGGAATACGCATTTTCCCCCAAATGGTTACGGCTGCCAGTGTCGTGTTCGTGGGCGAACTAAAGGCGATTTAAAACGCATGGGTAAAGATGGACCAGATATAGCGCCAACCATTAATTATATTGATAAAGTCATTGGCACGAATAGTGATAATCCACGTATTGTACACGTCCCTGAAGGGATTGATCCGAGTTTTGAACATATACCTGGGCAATCAAGACTTGATAACTTTGTACCAAATCCACTTGATACTGATCCAACTTTAAAACGAGGCTTACCATCAAGCAAAGCAACGGATGAATGGTCACCTATTCGTGAAGTAAGTAAAGATAGGTTGTTAGAAAAAGGTTTGACCGAAAAAGATTATGCTAATATTTTTCTTAATGAATTTGGTGCCACTCTTAATAATCCAGCTATTTTTAAAGATATCGCGGGTGAAGCGCTAGTAATTGGGAAGCAGCTTTTCACCGTTAGCAAAACAGGTAAATTGAAAGTGACCAAACGTGGCCGTGAACAATTTTTATTATTACTTGCCGATTCTTTAAAACAACCTGATGAGATTTGGGCGCGTATGGAATACTTTGATCACTTAGAAAAATCCGTAGTGCGTCGACGGTATATTTCGCGTTTTATGATTGATGGTGAAATAAAACCGATGCTCGCTGTGTTTGAAGTCGGTGATGATGGATGGCTTGGTGTGACAACATTTGCACCCGATAATCCTGACTATTTGGAACAATTACGGGTTGGAATTCGAGTATATAAACGATAAAAAACTCAACCACTGCCACAGTTGAGTTTGTTGCGCGTGGGATTCGAGGTCTTGGCAGAGACTGCCCGCACATACAATGAGCATAGTATAGGTGAAAAAATGACAGGTGTCACGATTGAATTCAGTGCTAATGAGGTACTTAATAAACTACTCAGTCTTGAAGAGGTAATCAACAATCTATCCCCTATATTTGCACATATGGGTGAAGCATTACTTGATATGCATGATGCTCGGTTTGATGCCCAAGAGTCACCCGATGGGGTACCGTGGCAAGAACTATCACCATGGTATAGAGAATCAAAACCAAAACAGAAAGATAAAATTTTAACGTTAGATGGAACATTGCGCAGTACACTTCATCCTCAAATTGAGGAAAATGCACTGCTATTTGGTACCAATGTGCCGTACGGTGCCATTCACCAGTTCGGAGGTATTATTAAACCCGTAACAGCTGGAGCGCTTAAAGTGGGTGGTCAACCTGTGAAGCAAGTGATTATTCCTGCCCGCCCGTGGCTTGGTGTTTCGGATAAAGATGAATTGTTACTTGCCGATGTAGTACGTGAACATTTAGAAAACGCACTATAACGCATACTAAGCTATTTTATAAAACAGTAATACGATTTTACGACTCCACTACTATCATCGTGTTGTAAATGCTTTATAATACGTTTTAGCGCTGTTCCTTTCTGTTATTTCATTTCTTAATTTATTCCGACAATACAATTATTATCTGTCCAAGTTCAGATTACCCTTTTTCAAAATAGGATCATGATGCTCTATATCATTTTGATGGAGCATAATTATGACCCTAATTCCCGTTTTTAAACCTGGTACTCATACCGCAGTTGACGGTCGAAAAATTACGTTTACGTTGGATAACTGTGTTGATTTGGCTGAAAGCTACGATCCAAGTTTATCTGAAGCGCCTGCAGTCATTGGGCACCCTAAGTTAACGGCTCCAGCATATGGCTGGGCTAAATCATTTGAGATTAAAGACGGTTTAGTTTACGCAAAACTTGAACAGGTTAATCCTGAATTTGCTGAAGCATTTAATGCAGGCAGTTATAAAAAACGCTCACTATCTATCTACTTACCCGATTCACCAGGTAATCCAAAGCCAGGTCATTATTATGCTCGCCACATTGGTTTTTTAGGTGCGGCAGCGCCCGCCATTAAAGGTTTACCAGATGCCAACTTTGCTGAATCTGACGGTGAGAAAGGCGCAGCTGAATTTGCCATGCCTTTTGATGAAAGCATTATCGATACACTCAAATCATTACGTGAATACTTAATTGAAAAAGAAGGAATCGAAAAAACAGACCAAATTTTACCGAATTGGCGGATTGAATCGCTATCCGCTCAAGCTGATTTTAAAGAGAAAGAATTAATAAAGGAGAGTTCAATGACAAAACCCAACGAAGTCAGTTTTGCCGAACAACAAGCAAAACTAGACGCTGATAGTGAAGCACTTAAACAGCGAGAACTGGCTATTGCTAAAAAAGAGCAAGAACAAAAACGTGCTGAATTCGTATCATTTGCTGACAAGTTAGTTACTGAAGGTAAATTATTACCAATTCACAAAACATCAGTTGTTGAAGTATTCATGTCACTTGGCAATGAGCCAATTTCATTTGCGGAAGGTGGTACCACAGTAAATAGCTCACCAGCCGATTTAATCAAAAAGGTTCTGTCTGAACGCCCTAATTTTATGGATTTTGCTGAAAAGTCAGCTAGTGATAAAGATCAAAATGACGATGACGATAAGGATGATCCAAAAATAATTGCTGCCAAAGCCAAAAATATCAACAAGAGCAAAAAGAGAAAGGAAACATCATTTCTATTTCGCAAGCAGTTGAGTATGTCACTAAACAGGCTAAACAATAAGCAGTATTAGATGGGCTAATCAAATTTAGTCTAGTTTCGAATTTTAATTTAAAGGTATGCATATGAATATTCCAGGTTTGGTTGTGGCAAAAACTGCCGAAGGTGAAGTAAAACCGCGCGTTATTGTTTGCCATGGTAGTAATGATGGTAGTGCAAAACAAGCAACCGATGGCGCCGCACTATTAATCGGCGTATCAACTATTGTTGGTGGTGGAGATGGCGAAGTTTTTGACGTGATTCGCAGCGGATTAGCGCATGTTTTCTATGGTGGTCCAATCGCAATCGGTGATCCAATCACCGCGGCGGTAGATGGACGAGCCGAAAAAGCGGGAATAGGCGATTTTATTATCGGTTATGCCGAAGAAAAAGGTAATGTTGATGAGCTCGGTTCTATTTGGATAGCACCAGGTAAGTCATTGTAAGTTTACATTAGATTATCTATTGATTTAATCATAAATAACAGTTCGGAGAATATAACTATGCAACGTCCTTTCCCAGTTGAACCCCAGTTAACCGCTATAGCCATTGCTTATCGCAATAGCAATTTGATTGCCGATGAAGTTTTACCGCGTATTCCAGTTTCTAGCACATCGTTTAAATGGCTAGAATATGATTTTTCGGAACGATTTACTTTGCCCGATACTAAAGTGGGTCGTACTTCCCAGCCAAATCAAGTCGAATTTGGTGCAAAGGAAAAAGAGAGTTCTGTCACTGACTATGGGTTAGATAGCCCTGTACCACAGGATGATATTGATACTGCCATCACAGGCTATAACCCGCTCGGTCATGCAGTTGAAGCCACCACAGATTTAATTTTGTTAGATCGTGAGGTTAGAGCTGCTAACGTAATTTTTGACAAAAAAAATTACAACAATACAAAAGAATTGACGCAGACGGAACAATGGAGTGTTCCAGACAGTGACCCAATTAAACTGATTACAGATGCATTTGACACAATGAATGTACGTCCAAATATTGGAACACTCGGTCGCCGTGTTGCAACAATATTACGTCGTCATCCCAAAATTGTAGCCGCTTATCATGGTAATTCAGGAGAAAGCGGGCTTGTGCCACTTCAATTTTTAGCTGATTTACTTGAACTTGAAGCCATCTATATTGGTGATGCTTTCTTAAATAGTGCCAAGCCGGGTAAATCACCGACACTATTACGTGCGTGGGGTAATAAAGCATCATTTACTGTGCGCAATAAATTAGCCAATACTAAAGGCGGCGTTACATTTGGTTTCACTGCGCAATTTAAGGATCGTGTTTCAGGTTCAATCGCTGATCCTAATATCGGCTTACGCGGTGGACAACGTGTCCGTGTTGGTGAATCAGTAAAAGAACTGGTAATTGCTAAAGATGCTGGTTATTTATTTGAAAATGTGATCCCCGCTAATAGTTAATAGCTTAATAAATCACCCATAACAAACCAACCTTTAATGGTTGGTTTTAGGAAAATATGATGAGTGCTGCTTATATTACATTACTGAATTTAGCTGAACGCCCCGGCCTCGTTGAACTGTCACAGTCGGTCGCTCAAGATGGGGAAATTCCATGTGATAGTAAATTGCTTGAAACTATTATCAATAATCAGGATACATCTGCATGGCCATTTGATGATGTAACAAACGCTAATGTAGCAATTTTACGTATTAATGAAGCTATCGACGATGCTCATGCCGAGATTGAGGGTTTTTTACGTCAACGAGGGCATAAGCTACCGTTAGTTAAAATACCTCGATTATTAACTGATTGGGCACGTGTTATGGTGCGTTATAAGTTGCATCGTAATCGTGTTTCTGATGAAAAATCAGATCCAATTGTGCGTGATTATAAGCAAGTGCTCGGTTTTTTAAAATTGGTTGCAGATGGTAAATATTCGCTAGGTATTGATGATGCTATGCCGATTGCTGGTGGTGCCCCACAACATGTGGGGCCACAGCGAGTATTTGATATGAATTCACTTAAGGATTTTGGCCGATGAGCAGTGCACCGTTTGATGTTTCGGTTGTAGCCGAAAAACTAAAACTATTATTGAAAGATAAGACATTAGTTTTTGTCGGTACAAGTGCCGAATACAGCAAATTGACCGACTTAACTAGCACCCCGACGCCTGCAGCTTATGTGCTACTTGGCAAAGAAACACCCAACGATAGACCCATAGGCACACGTCAATCAGTTAGCGTTAATTTTGGTGTTGTAACCGTTGCCCGTGATCTATCCAGTCAAGCAACCAATATCACCAATGTAAAACAGTTAGCTAATCCAGTTATCGGTGCAATTCGTGATTTACTGATTGGGAAAACTGTGCAGTTTATTGATGGTGCTCGTCCAGTAAGTTGGGTAGGCGGGCAAACTTTAGGTTTTGTTAACGGCGTGCTCGTTTGGATTGATTCATATCAAACGCAACATTTTATCGGTAGCCGATAAAATAAATTAAAAATTTAGGAGTAATTATGGAAAAGAATGATTTATTAATGAGCTTACAAGGTCCGATTAATCTTGCTAAGCGTAATACAAGTGCTACTCCCAATCGACCTGGTGCATTTCGCCATGTTGGCGTTGCTGATTCCTGTGAAATGGAATTGAGTGTTGATACTGTGCAACAAAATGAGTCTTACACAGGGCAACGTCTGCAAGTCGGTGAATTAACCCTTGGTAAAAATGGCACGCTCAATATGACATTAAAAGATTGGTCGATTGAAAATCTTGCACTAGCGCTTTACGGTGAAGTTATTACAGTCGCGTCAGGTATTATTACTGATGAAGCATTACCAAGCGGATTAGTTATTGGTGACCGTATCAAATTAACCCATTCCTTTGTTGCAGACGTTGAACTTAAAAACGCCAGCAGCGCTACGTTAGTCGAAGGAACTGATTATATTGTTGAATCTGCACCTGCGGGACTGATTAAATTACTTACAACTGTAGCACTGACAGCTACTGTTGACTACTCTTATGCCAAAACTGAAAGTCTCGGTATCTTTACTCGTCAGCCTCCAGAACGCTGGTTTATGCTAGATGGTATCAATACTGACCAGGAAGATTCGCATGTGATTGTTGAGCTATTCCGAGTCAAATTTAATCCCGTTTCTAATTTCACGCTGTTACATAACGAAGGCTACGGTGAATTGCCGTTAACCGCTACTGTACTTGCCGATATGACGCAAACCAAAGATAGTACGCTGGGCTATTTTGGTTCCTATACCCAAAAAGCAGAATAACAGTTAATAAAAAATTGCGGTGAGTGATCACCGCTCAATTAAATTATTTATTTGGTGATAACAATGGCAGAAAAAGTGATTCAAAAAGAACAACCCGACGATGCAACAATCTTATTACCTCACCGAGATATTAATATTGCGGGTGAAACGATTACAGTTCGCGAATATTCATTTAAAGATGCGTTAACCATCGGTTCAGAAATTGAGCAATTTACGGCACGTATTGTGACTGCTATGAATGAGTCAAATAAATTGACGATTGAGCAAGCCGATGCACTGATTATTGATAATTTAGCACTGGTTAATGCACTGATTAGCGTTTCGATTAATAAGCCGATTAGTTTTATTGAATCTTTAAGTTACACAGATGGATTGCAACTATTAGATTGGTGGTGGGTGGTCAATTCCGCTTTTTTTATGAACGCGGTTACGCGCAAAATCATCCGCCAAAACGCTATAAAACAGGCAAAACCGTAAGTTGGGGCGATGTTTTTACGCTGCTTGCTAAAAATGGACACGATGCACAGCAATTACCCAACTATACGACAAGGCAGTTACTACTTTATTACGACAAAATCATCAAATTGCAGCAGCAAGAACGGGCGAACCAGATAGAAGATATCTGTATTGGCTTTAATGGCGGCAAACAAGTGACCAAATTTGTAAAACAGTTACGCGGAGAGCAATAACAATGGCAAATAAAGATATGAATATTGCAATGAAATTCACGGCTGATGTGAACAATGCAAGAAAAAATATCAAAGAATTAGATGATGCAATCAAAAACTCATCTGCTATTGCTCAAGATGCGAACAAAAAAAATGCTGGCAGTTACAACGATATTATAAAAAGACAAACTGACGCAATGAATCGCGGTCAGCAATATGAAAGCGAGTTACAAAAACAAGCAAAATCACAAGAAGCAGCAGCAAAAGCTGCCGAGGCACATCAAAAAGAAGTCGAAAAATTACGGAATGGTCTAGATAAACTGCTGGCTAGCATCGACCCCGCAACAAAAGGATTAGGACGACTTGATGAGTTAGAGAGTAAACTCCGTCAATCTAAAAAAGCAGGCATTCTTGATAACGAAACATTTGATGATTATCTCGGTAAAATCAATAATCAACGAGCAGCACTCTCAACTGTCGATTCATTAAGTAAAAGTACCAAAAAATTAACATTTAATACAAAAACATCACGACGCGAACTAAAATCATTTATTCAACAACTAGCAAGTGGCAATTTTACCAATGCGGGTAGTGCGTTAATTAATTTGGGAAACACAACCGGGCGATTACCACCTTTGTTTAGTGCAGCCACCCTATCCGTTGGCGCTTTTATTGCTGCAGCTTACGGCATTATAAAAGTATTTAGTAGTATCAAAGCCGAACAAGAACGATTTAATCGTGCACTTGCTTCTACGGGAAATTATGCGGGCACTACCGCTAGTGGCTTAGAAGCTATGTCTAACCGTATTGGTAAAATCAATAGCAATTATAGTGATACCAGCAAAGTGATTGCTGATCTTGCCGGTAAAGGTAATCTTACTGCCAAATCGATTGAAAATATTGGCACAGCTTCCGCCTATATGTCGGTACTGACAGGTAAAAGTGCTGATGAGTCTGCTAAGAGTTTTGATGGTATTACTGACTCTGTTACAAAATGGGCGATGGAGACAAACAAACAATATAACTGGCTTGATGTCGCTACATACAATCGCATTCATGCACTCGAAGAACAAGGTAAAACCGAAGAAGCGATTGCCGTCGCGACAGGGAAATATTCGGAGGTAATGGAACAACGTGTTAATGATATGAATGAACAGCTAAAAGGATTATCAAAAGGTTGGGCTGAATTTAAAAAAGGAGTAAGTGATTTTGGCCAATATTTGAAACGAGATTTCAAAATTGCATTAAACATGGCATCACTAGATGAACAGATTGCAAAAATGCAAGAAGATAAAAAACTCAATAGCAAAATCACATTTGACGGTGTTGCTGTTCAGTGGACAAAAAAAGATGATGAGGAACTCGAACAGTTAATTAAAGAACGTGAATTAATAGAAGCAAATAATGAAGCAAAAAGTAAAGCAGCTCAATTAAATAAAGCTGCAACACAAGCACAACAGGAATTAGATAAAATCTGGGAAAAATCTCTTTCAGATACTGAAAAACAGAAAAAGTCCATCGATGATTTGCGTAAAAAATATGAAGCACTCTGGGTAACAGTTGATGGACGAAAATCATTACAAGATAAAGGCGTTACGTCTGAAGATGGTAAAACGTTTTCAGGTGGTCAATATGATAAAGATGTTAAGGAAATCACTGATAAAGGTATTAAACAATACAATGAAGATTTAACTAAAAGTGTACAACTAGAAAAAGAGCTCACAACGCTTGCGAAAGTGATGTTTGATATCACCGAAGGACAGTATAAAAACGCTAGTCAGGCCGAAAAAGATAGAGCCATTGCATTAGCTAAACAAATTGATGCACAGAAAGCTGAGAACAAAAAAAAAAAAAAAAGGTCAAGGATCAAACCCTTTCTAATGACAAAATCAACTTAGGATTGCAACAACAATTAAACCAGCTGTTCAACGGTACAAAAGCAAGTGATGAAACTGTCGACCAGTGGTACAACAATTTATTAGCACAGTTCAAAAAAACGGGTAATAAAGAAGGGATTGATTTAATTGATCAACTATTACCATTAAAAAAGGCAGAAGCTAATTTAAACGAAATCACAACTAAAATTCAGCAAGCACAAACTCGGCAAACAATCAAAGAACAAAGCATTCAAGCGCAAGTAACTAGCGGTTTAATTACACAAATCGAGGCACAAAGCCAATTAGTCGATTTACACAAAAAGAATGCTGAAGAGCTATCACAATATTTACCTATGCTGCAAGAAATGACTAAATTACCCGGCCAAGCGGGTGAAGATGCACAAAAGTCACTAGCCGCGTTACAACTACAAATTGCCGAACTCAAAAAAACAGCCGACGCATTAACTAATGCGTTTAAAAATGGATTACAAAACGGTATTCAAAGTAGTTTAGAAGGGTTAGCGAAAGGTACTTATAAATTAAGCGATGCTTTATTAAATCTTGGCACCAGTATATTAAGCTCAATGACACAACTCGCTAGCCAAGGTTTAGCAGAAATGGCAATGAATGGGCTTAGTAAATTAGGAAGTTCGCTATTTAGTTCTGCAGCAAATGCCACCGTTGATAGTGGTGCAAATGCGGCTTCTGGTGCTGCGTCTGCAGGACTTATGGAAACAGCGATTTCAACGAGCAGTGCCGCAGGTGCGGGACTAATGGGTGAATCAATTTCCGCATCCGCGATTGTCGGTGCTGAAAGTATTTCAACATCGATGATAACCGCCGGCAGTGCAGCAGGTGAAATTATTAGTGCTGCGATGATTGCAGCTTCAAGTGCCGGTGCTGGAACGTCTGCCGTATCGGGTGTTGCCGGTGCTGCAACAGTCGCGGCTGCTACAGGTGGATTAATTAGCGGACCAGGTACAGCTACATCCGACTCTATTCCCTCTATGTTATCTAACGGCGAATATGTTGTTAATGCAGCATCTGTTAAAAAATACGGTATTGATTATTTACATGCACTGAATACGGGTCGTTTACATCACTATGCAACTGGCGGTTTAGTTTCTAATGTCACTACCCCGAATGCACCAAAATTGATTGATAGTGAAAGCAGTGCATCACAAAATCAATCCAATCCTGTTATTCAACAAACATTGGTAGTTGACGGAGGGGATTTGATTGATAAAGGGATGAACACAACCCAAGGCAAGCGGTCAATGATGACTTTTATCCGTGCTAATTCTTCTACGTTGCGCCAAGTATTGGGAGTTAACTAATGGCTAAATTATTCCTGTGGCAAGCAGAACCCAATTGGGCTGATGGTGTGACCGAAACACTCGAATGGAAAACCGATATTTTGCAATCTTATTCGGGAGCAGAGCAGCGCATTGCTCGCCGTTTATCGCCACGACGCACTTTTTTTGAGTTTTCAATTTTGCTTGCTGGTGATGAACGTGCACGCTTTGAAAACCGCTTAGCTTATGCGGGGACTCGTACTTGGTATCTGCCGATTTACTCTGATACGACGGTTTTGAATGTCGATATTATGGCTGGTTCTAAAATCCTACAGTGTGATACTTTGGGACGGGATTTTGTAGTTGGTAATAAAGTGTTAATTCAGAGTGAAAGTAACAAATCTGCATTATTAGAAATCGCTGCAATTAATAGCTGTTCTATTACTTTGGTCAATCCTATTACAACAGACTTTAGCGCTGGCACTATTATTTATCCAATCCGACTTGCTGTACTTACTGATGTACCCGAACTAACACGACATAATGATGATTTAGTGAGTAGTCAAATTCGTTTTCGGGTAACTGAACATAACGCATACAGTAACGACGTTTCATTTTTACCCGTTTATCATCATTTCCCAGTACTTGAGATGCAACCAGACTGGTCAGAATCACTCAAAGGGAAATATGAACGATTATTGTTAGAGCTTGATAATAATTCAAGTATTCCGGTACGTATTGATACTGCCAGGCTTCCTTTTTTTGTACAAGAATTCAGATGGTTTATGACTGAACGTAACGAACAAAAACAGTTACGGCAGTTATTTTACTATTTACACGGTCAGCAAAAAAATATTTGGGTTACCAGCCAAAGTAGTGATTTTAGGGTGCTGAATATAAATGAAAGAATGCTTGATGTGGTCAATGTTGATTTTAGCAAGATTGGCTTGATGCCAGGACGACGAGATATTGCTATTGCACTCATTGATGGCCGCACACTCTATCGTCGTATACAGTCAGCAGCGGTACTGTCAGATAAGGCTGAACGGTTACTATTAGATGAATCTATTAATGTTGCAGCAAATGATATTGTTACTATCTCATTTCTAACATTATGCCGCTTAGATTCCGATGCAATCACGTGGGAACATATTACTGATGCTGACGGGTTAGCTAACATTACTTGCAGTTTTAGAGGGGTACGCGATGAGCTGGAATCAATTTGAGTATTCAACTAATGACGGTCGACCAGTTACATTATATGAATTTATTCGTAATGGGCAAAAGTATTATTGCTATACCAATGCTGATCGGGATATTAATTTTAATAACACACTATTTTTAGCAACTGCGATTAATAATACCGGATTATCAATGGGCACAGGTAATAGTTTAGAAATTACGTTACCTGCTAATTCTGACGTTGCTAAACTGTATCGCGGTATTCCACCTAGCACTGCGTTATTAATTCGTATTTATCAGCTGCACGCACATGATAGTGAAATTGATTTTCATATTGTCTGGGTGGGTAAAATTCAGGAAGTGAAGCGTGAGGCATTAGATAGGGCAAAATTTATCACTGCTAGCGTTGCCAGTTCATTTGAACGCAATGGTTTACGTCTCACATATGGACGTTCCTGTCCGCATGCACTCTACGATCATAACTGTAGGGTGCAAAAAGAACAATTTGCTTTACGTGATATCGAAATCATTAAATTAGACGGTGCCAATATTATTGTTAGTTTACCTAATCATATCAGTGATGGATATTTTACTGGCGGTTATATTGAGTGGTTTATAGATGGCATAAAAGAGATGCGCGGATTAAAAACACAATTAAATGGCAAAATGGGCTTGCTAGGGGGTACGCATAACCTTAAAGCAGGTATGAAAATTACGATTTACCCGGGCTGCGATCGCACTATCAGAACTTGTAATGAAAAATTCGGTAATCACTTAAATTATGGCGGACAGCCGCATATTCCTGGTGTCTCGCCTTTTCAAATTATTAAATTATTTTAGGAGTAAACGTATGTGGTGGACTGTTGCTAAATTTGTTGCCGTGCTTGTTGCTAGTTATGCCATTTCAGTTTTGACTGCGCCAAGACAGAAAAATCATCGACCGACAGCGGCAACCGAAGACGATTGGAATATGCCCGTACCTGATGAGGGAACACCTCAATGCGTATTTTTTGGTGACTGTTGGAGTGCTGATTGGTTTGTGCTCGGTTATGGTAATTATCGTTATAGTGCGATTCGCAAATGATAAGGAAATAGTCATGAAAATTACTATGGAACATATTAGAGCTGGTGGCGGTTGCGCGTGGGGATTACGTGAGTTCTTTAAGCGTTACGATTTAGATATCAACGAATTTGTTAAAAACGGTTATATCGAATCAGAAAAACTATTAGCAACAAATGATGATTTGGCCATCAAGGTAGTTGAAAAAGCGATGAATAAAAAGGTAACGAGTAATGGGCGGTAAAAGTTCGAAGAAAAAAGTGACAGTTGGTTATCGCTATTATTGGGATCTATTTTCCGGGCTTGGTCGTGGTCCGATTAACTCAATTGTAGCTATTTTAGCCGATAAAAAAATCGTTTATATCGGTAAAAAAGACGAACTTTCAACTAACACTTCCTTCTTTATTAATAAACCCAACCTGTTCGGAGGTGAAGATACAGGCGGTGAAGGCGGTATCCAAGGAACTTTAGACGTTTTTATGGGTGAACAAAATCAAATACCGAGTGATAAATTAAAAAATCTATTAAAAGGATTAGTGCCCGGTTTCCGCGGCATTGTAACTACACTTTTCTCGGGTTTAGTTAGTTGCTATAGCGCATCGCCAAAGCCGTGGGTTTATCGAGTTAGACGTACAAACAAGGGCTGGGATAATAATAAAGTTTGGTATCCAGAAAAGTGTCTAATTTTACTGCGGGATGATACGGCAGAAATTACGGGAATTAACGATGAAATCAATGCTCGTTTACCCAAAAAAGCTCTAGAAACTGAAAAAAATGCACTATATCGGGAAATTGAAACAAATATTCGTGAAATTCATGCAATGAATCCTGCGCATATTTTGATTGAGTGCGCAACAAATCGTGACTGGGGGCGTGGTTTATCGTTTGATGATATTGATTTAGCAAGTTTTAAACAGTCGGCGGACAAACTCTATGATGAAAATTTGGTTTATGTTTTCGTTATAATCGACAAGATAAATTAGATACCTTTGTACAGCAAATATTAGATCATATCGGCGCAGCACAATACGCTGATTTATCAACAGGCAAACTTAAATTAAAACTGATTCGTGACGATTATGATATCGATAAATTACCTCTGTTTACATATGATAACGGTATTTTATCAGTGCAAGACGATGATAGTGCAAGCATTGATGCTGCACCGAACGAAGTAGCCGTTACCTATCATAATCCTGTTACGAATGAAGATGCAGAAGTTCGAGCGCAAAATTTAGCATCAATTCAAGCTGTTGGGCTTATTAGTAGTACAACAGACTATAAAGCTCTACCAACCCATGACCTAGCCGCCCGCGTTGCGCAGCGCGATCTTGAAACTAGCGTTGCTGGGATTACTCGATTAGTTATCAAGTTTGACCGCCGCGGTGGTATGCTTGAACCCGCTTCATGCTTTAGAGTATCACTCCCTGATCGCGACATTGGAAATATTATTTTGCGAGTCGGCAAAATTGAAGAACAAGATGATGGCGCCTTTTTAATCACTGGTGTGCAAGATGTTTTCGGCTTTTCGTCGACATCATATAGCAGCAGTCAGCAAGGCAGTGAATGGGTAGCACCGGATAAATCAGTCAATATTGTTACTGACGTCAAACTTATCGAACTTCCTTATGCAATACTTGCTGGAACATTAAGTGCCGCGGATTTAGCATATGTTCACGAAACAGCAGGCTATATTGGCGTCATGGCAACCGCACCAAGCTCTTTATCCATTAATTATCTATTACAATCGAGGGCACAAGGTGCTGACTTTACAACTAAAAATCAAGGTGATTGGACGCCGTCAGGGCAATTATTAACGACTATTGATAGATTAACTACTACGTTCGAAATTGATTCTGATTATCTACCAAAAGTTGGCAACGGTATCATGATTGACGATGAAATTATGCGTATTGACGCTATTGATATTGAGAATCGGACAATTACTGTTGGTCGAGGCTGTTTAGATACATTACCAACAAATCATTATTCAGGTTCAATCATTCGTCTTTATGACAATCTTGATACTGACAATATCGAGTATATGAGCGGTGAAAAAGTTGACGTTAAATTACTTACGCAAACTAGCGCAGATACACTTGATGAAAATATCGCACCGATTGAAAGCATTGTTATGTCTCATCGCCAAATTCGCCCGTATTTGCCTGGCAAGATTGCCATTAATAACATGCTATATCCGGATGAGATTGCAAAATCTGACAAATATGTCCTGACATTTGCACATAGAGATAGAGTAATGCAGTCAGATAGATTAATTGATTGCATGGCAGACAATATTGGTCCGGAACCGGGTACGACTTATCACATTGAAGTTACCGATTTATCACATAATATCATCTGGCAAATAAACACATCTAATACATCAATCGAACTACCGTATTTATCAGATGATAATGCAGATACTGACGATATTCACGTGCTGACTTTATATAGTCTGCGTAATGGTTATGAATCATTAAATCGTTTTATTGTGCAATTACCAGCGGGGCATATCAATGGATAACTATTATTATGGCCAAGGTAAAGTCTATTTAGCGCCCTACAAGGCCGACGGCTACGTGCAATGGCGTTGGATCGGCGACGTATCGAGCTTAAAACTCAATTTTGAATTTGAAGACAAATACAGTAAACGCAGTATCGGCGGACGACTAATTAATGATAAACGCTTCATTACATTTATTGGCGGAAATATTTCAGCAACATGGTACGAGCGTTCACTTGAAAATTTGGCTTTACTTTTAAATAGTAAAGAAACAACGAGCAAGCAAAATTGGCAACGTGACATAGTTAATAAGATACAAATAGGTATGACTATATCACTTGCACATCAAAATATTCGAAATATCACTATTGAAAATCTTACAAACAATATTGATTACATTGTCAATTATGAATTTGGGTCAATACTCTTTTTAACTACTCAAAACAACAAAACAGCCGTTTATGATCGAATATGATTATTCAGGTTGTACGGGAGTTGGCATATTAAATCAACAAACAACGGAACTCATGCTTCGTTACGAAGGTGTTAATCTTGCCAAAAATAATGAAAAAGTCTTTATAGAATTATATCGACTTTCATTAGATCCAGTTGATGCCATTAGTCTTATTAATGATGAATCTGATTTTTCAAATGTTGAAACAGTCTTACAACTATTACCTGATTTTACTAAATCGATAAAATCAGATTTTGGTTTATTTGGGCAGTTGATACGACCGACAGAGTTTAAACTTATTACGTACAACGGTGAAATCAATCACGATGGTTTACACAATTTTGCATACTAAATATAGGAAATCCGATGGCAAATTTAACTGAAAATGCAATCTGGCATGATGGAATTTATCAAATCGAACGAAATGATCCGGTTAGTGGCGGCAAAGATGGTATTACTAATAAGCCGTTGCAACAATTAACAGATAGAACAGTCTATTTAAAAGAACAAAATGCAAAAATTAAAGAATTAATTGATAAAGGAGGAGTTGGTGGAATTGGTGGGGCTATAACTTCATTAAAAACGGCTTCTTTATGTTATCAGTAAATGAGCAAGGGCACTTAATTTTAACGCATAACGATAACGATCCAGCACCGCCGTTTGAAATAGTAAATGGTCGTTTGGTTTATAAAATTGATTAATAAGGAGGTAAAAATGGCACAAACATTAGATTTGGGTAACGTAATAGGTCCTCGCGGTGCGACAGGAGCAACTGGACCACAAGGACCGAAAGGCGATACTGGCACTGCCGGTACGCAGGGACCTAAAGGTGATAAGGGTGATAAGGGTGACACAGGCGCGACTGGTGCTACAGGGCCACAAGGACCTAAAGGAGATTCTGGTGTAGCTGGGGCCACGCCATCGCTAGCATTTCAAATAAAATCTGACGGTCATTTATATGTCACGATTGATTGGTTAAAGGAGATAAAAATGGCAGTTACAACAGTTGATTTAGGTAGTGTCGTAGGTCCCCGTGGAGCGACAGGAGCAGCAGGACCACAAGGCCCAAAAGGTGATGCTGGCGTAGCCGGCCCGCAAGGCCCAAAAGGCGACACCGGAGCAACGGGACCTCAAGGTCCGAAAGGTGATAGCGCTAGCGCAGCCGGTGTTATTGGTATTGGACAAAAATGGCAGAATGTAGCAGCAGAAAGACAGGTTAATGCAATTTATACAAATACTACAGATAAACCTATTTGTATTAGCGTAGCGGCGGCGGGGTATTGGGTAAAAGGTCTTCGTAAGTTCCTATCCGGTCGTATAATTGTCGACGGTTTACCTATTGCTACTGCGCCAAGCTTAGATGTTAATATATCATCATCAAATAACATAGGGGCTAACACATCTTCGGTAAGATGGCATAACTCGTGTGCCTTCGCTATTATTCCCGCTGGTTCAACATATAAATTTGAAACTGATAGCAAGATGGGTGGATTGTCTTGTGATGTTTGGTCTGAATTGAGATAGAGATAGCTTATGAAATGGTATAAAAATATTAACGATGATATTTATGCGTACGAAAATGATGTTCCGGAATTCGGCACACCCGATGCAGAGTGTACTGTTGCTGAAGGACTTATACGAATATCAGAAGAAGATGCTCTCGCTATAATTAACAAACCACTCACCCCAGAACAAATTGTGGAAAATAACGAGTTTATCAAAGTCGAATTGTTAGCAGAAGCCAACGAGAAAATAGCCATATTGCAAGATGTTATCGACTTAGATATGCAAGAGGCCAATGAAGAAGAGCAATTGAAAGCATGGAAAAAATATCGAATTTTGCTGCTACGTGTCGATACCGATGTTATCGATGTTATTTGGCCGAAAAAACCGGAATAATATGTGTGATTGGTAATTCTATTTCATATATAGAAATAATATAAGAATATAATTATCAATCAATTTCAGACTCATTTATCACGTTTCGCATCAA